>NZ_CAJMXC010000007.1:0-45326 GCF_905219715.1 Olsenella sp. CU969 | reverse complement strand
AGAGACAGCCCATCCCACCGCTGACACGGCTCAAGGAGCTGGCACGACGCTCCGAGCACGACGCCACCCTGCTGGTGAGCGACGGCGCCGACCGGGTGTTCGTGCAGAAGCTCGTCCCCGCGGAGACGGCCAACCCGGAGGTGTGGGACGCCCTCTCCCGGACGTCCCACCCGGCCCTGGTGAGGGTGTGGCAGGTGGACCGGGAGCCCTGGGGCCTCTCCGTGCTCATGGACTACGTGCCGGGCCCCACCCTCGAGCAGGTCGTGGAGGCCCAGGGCGCCCTCGCCCCCAAGGACGTCGTCCCGCTGATCGGCCAAGTGGCCCAAGGGGCGGCCGAGCTCCACAGGCTGGGCATCGTCCACCGGGACCTCTCCTGCGCGAACGTCGTCGTGGGGCCCCTCGGCGCCTGCATCATCGACGCGGGCTTCGCCCGGCGCCCGGGCCCCGATACCAAGCGCCACGACACCGTCGTGCTGGGCACGCGGGGCTTCGCGGCCCCCGAGCAGTACGGGTTTGCCGAGACGGACCCCCGCACGGACGTGTACGCCNTGGGCAGACTCGCCGCCTTCCTGCTCACGGGGCTGTCGCCCGCATCGCCCATCTGCGAGGAGGCCCTCGACGACCCCGCGGTGGTGCCCGCACCCCTACGCCGGGTCATCGAGCGGGCGTGCTCCCTCTCCCCCGCCGACCGTCCGGCCACCGCCCTCGATTTCGCCCGGAACCTGNAGCGCNCCGTCGGCGAGGGCTCCGCCGNGGCGCACCGGCCCGAACGCCCGACGGCCTCTCCCGCAGGTCACGACGGGCGGGATCGTCGGCCTACGGCGCAGGGGACGATCCACCCTTCGCCCGCGGGGACGCCCCGAGGGGGCGGCGCCCCTCCCGCCTGGCGTCGACGCCTGGCCACCGCCGCCACCGTGGTAGGGGCGCTGTTCTGCGCGCTCATGGCCTGCGGCCTCCTCATGACCCCGTCGCACCCCGGGATGGGCAAGCCGCTCTGGGACTTCCAGTGCCTCTCCATCGGCGTGTGCATGGGCCTGGTGCCGGGCCTTCTCACCCGGTGGTTCCTCAGAGGCGAGCGGCGCTTCTCGACCGCCCGGCACCCCGCCGTTCTCTGGGTCGCCCTTCTCGGGGCCTGTTTTGTGGCGACGCTGCTGCTGGTGGGCATCTCGTCCGCATTGTTCGAGGGGTGAGGGCGCACCCGGACCCCGAAAACCGCGGCAGCCACNGCATCCACGGCACCTGAACACGGTTGAGGGCGACTTCGGACACGNAACGGGCCCGGAAATCACCCTCGCCTGTGTTCAGNTGTGCAAAATCCACCCCCGAACACGTTCAGGTGCCGGAGGGGGTGTCCTCAACCGTGTTCAGGTGCGGAGGGGGGTGCGGGAAGACAGGAAGCGGCCCCCGCACCGGGTGCGGGGGCCGCCGCTCGGTCGTCGCGCCTGTGCCTACGAGGCCTACACCTCGTTGGGCATCTTCCACGCGTGGTGGTCGGTGTGGAGCAGCTCGTGGGAGCGGTGGCTCAGAGGCTCGCCGAAGTAGTCTCGGTAGGCGGCCTGCACCTGCGGGTTCTCGTGGGACTTCCGCAGGGGCATGGCACGGTCCAGGCCCCAGAGCACGTCGCCGCGCTCGTCGGCCAGCTCGCAGCCGTCATGGATGGGCTGTCCGCCGCCGCCTGCGCAGCCGCCGGGGCAGGCCATGACCTCCACAAAGTGGTAGCTCGCCTCGCCCGCCTCCACGGCCTCGATGAGCCGCTCGGCGTTGGACAGGCCGCTCACCACGGCCACCGACAGGGGCATGCCGCCCATGTCGAACACAGCCTCCTTCCAGCCGTCCATGCCGCNGACGTCCGAGAAGGCGTNGGCGTCGGCCTCCTCGCCCGTGGTGAGGGCATGGGCCGTGCGCAGGGCAGCCTCCATGACGCCGCCGGTGGCGCCGAAGATCACGCCGGCACCGGTGAAGGTACCCAGGGGCTGGTCGAGCTCGCCCTCGGGCAGCGACGCCACATCGATGCATGCCGCCCGGAACATGCGGTCCATCTCGCGGGTGGTGAGCGAGACATCCACGTCGGGGTCGCCACAGGCGTCGTTCATGGGCCCGTAGGCCACCTCGGCCTTCTTGGCCAGGCACGGCATGACCTCCACGGAGAAGATCCTGTGGGGGTCGAGCCCGGCGTTCTCGGCAAACCAGCTCTTGGTGACGACACCGAACATCTGCCCCGGCGACTTGGCCGTGGACAGCTGGTCCACGAGCTCCGGGTGGTGGGCCTTGGCGTAGCGCACCCAGCCGGGGCAGCAGCTCGTGAACATGGGGAAGCGCGGGGCGTCCGGGTGGTCCGGCCCCAGCTCAAGCGCCTCGGNCACCTTGGCGANGAGCTCGCTGCCCTCCTCCATGATGGTGAGGTCGGCGCTCCAACTGGTGTCGANNACGTANTCGACGCCGACCTCGCGCAGCGCGGCGGCCATCCGCTCGATGGTGGCCTCCCCGTGGGAGAGGCCGAGCGACTCGCCCCAGGCCGCGCGCACGGCCGGGGCCACCTGCACCACCACGGTGGTGTCGGGGTCGGCGATGGCATCGAAGACGCGCTCGGTGTCGTCNCGCTNGCGCAGGGCGCCCGTGGGGCAGTGGGTCACGCACTGGCCGCAGAGAGTGCAGTCGGTCTGCTCGATGGGGGCGCCGCCGGCCACGCCCACGCAGGTGTGGCTGCTGCGGTTGGTGAGGTCCCACACACCCGTGTTCTGCACCTTGTCGCACACCTGGATGCAGCGCAGGCAGTGGATGCACTTGTCGGCGTCGCGGATGAGCGGGAAGTCCTGGTTCCACGGGGTGCAGGTGAGCTCCTTCCTGTAGGGGAGCTCCGAGATGCCGGACTGGTTGGCCAGCGACTGCAGCGAGCAGTTGCCCGAGCGCACGCAGCTCGTGCAGGTGGAGTCGTGGCGGGAGAGCAGGAACTCCAGGTTGGCCTTGCGGGCGGCGCGCACGCGGGGGCTGTTGGTGCGCACGGTCATGCCGTCGAGGGCCACGTTGTTGCAGGAGGCCACGAGCTGCTCGGTGCCCTCGATCTCGACCAGGCAGNCGCGGCNGGCGCCGATCTCGTTGAGGTCCTTGAGGTAGCAGAGCGTGGGNACTTGGGCGCCGGCGGCCNGGGCGGCCTCGAGGATGGTGGAGCCGTCGGGCACCTCCACCGCACGGCCGTCGACGGTCACGGTCACGGTCTTGGTCCCTNCCATTGGTCGATCCTCCCTCCGCGGAACGCGCCGAAGCCGAAGTGGTCGCAGCGCAGGCAGCGCCCGGCCTCTTGGTGGGCCTCCTCGGCCGTGAGGCCGTGCTCCACCAGGTCGAAGTCGCCGATGCGGTCGCTCGCCTCGCGCTCGGTCATCTCGCAGCGGGCGCAGCTGGTCTTGCCCCTGAACTGCACGTGGGACAGCTCGACGTCGAAGCCCACGGTGTGGTTGAAGCCGAGGTGGTTGTCGATGTTGCCCGCGGCCACCTTGCCGGCGTTGACGGCGCGGATGACCGTGGCCGGGCCGCTCTGGCAGTCGCCGCCGGCGAACACACCGGGGAAGCCCTCGATGGAGCCGTCCTCGGCGGCCTGGANGCGGCCCCACTTGCAGGGGATGCCCTGCTCGGCGAAGGTGTCGCTCTGGATGGCCTGGCCGATGGCCACGGCCACGACGTCGCAGGGGACGAGCACCNCGGACGCCTCGGCGNCGCGGGGCGCGGGGCGGCCGCGCTTGAGGCCGCCGATGATCTGGGGCTGCACCACCACGCCGGCCACATGACCGGAGGCGTCGCACTCGATGCGCACGGGCGCGTTGAGCTCGAGAAGCTCGCACCCCTCGGCCTGGGCGCCGGCGATCTCCTCGTCCTGAGCCGTCATGTCGGCCACGCGGCGGCGGTAGACGATGGTGACCTTCTCGGCGCCNCAGCGCACNGCGGANCGGGCCACGTCCATGGCCACGTTGCCGCCGCCGATGACGGNCACGCGCTTGCCGGTGAAGTCGGGGGCCTCGCCGTCGCCCACGGCCCGGAGCATCTCCACGGCGCTGATCACGCCCGGGGAGTCCTCGCCGGGAAGGCCCAAGCGGTTGTCGCCGTGGGCACCGATGGCCAGGTAGACCGCGTCGAAACCGTCGCGCAGGGGGCGCAGGTCGTCGATGGGGCACTCGAGCTCCACCTTGATGCCGCAGTCGAGGATCCACTGAATCTCGCCGTCGAGCAGGTCGTGGGGCAGGCGGTAGTTGGGGATGCCGTAGCGCAGCATGCCGCCCAGGTGCCTGCGGGCCTCGAAGATGGTGACGTCGTGACCCATGATGGCCAGGTAGTAGGCCGCCGAGAGGCCCGCGGGGCCGCCGCCCACCACAGCCACGCGCTTGCCGGTGGCAGGCGCTATCCAGGGACGGTAGTCGCCCTCCATGTGGTCCACGGCAAAGCGCTTGAGGCCGCGGATGTTCATGGGGTCGTCCACCATGCCGCGGCGGCAGTACATCTCGCAGGGATGCTCGCACACGTAGCCGCACACGAGGGGCAACGGGTTGTCCTTGCGGATGAGGCGCACGGCGTCGGTGTAGCGGCCGGCCTCCACGAGACTGATGTAGCCGGGGATATCCACGCCGGCCGGGCAGCCGGAGACGCAGGGCACGAGCTCGGACTGCTTGAAGCCGCAGACGTGGTTCTCCACGTGGCTCCTGAAGTCGTCGGCGANGCCTTGGACTGCCGTGAGGGCCATGGCGGCCGCCTCGTAGCCGATGGCGCAGTCGGCCGAGAGGTAGATGCTGCGCGCGGTGCGCTCGATGAGGCCGAGGGTCGCCGGGGTGNCGCGGTTCTCGAGCACCTCCTCGAACAGGTCGTGCAGCGCGTTGAGGCCCACGCGGCAAGGGGTGCACTTGCCGCAGCTCTGGGTGGCGCACATGGCGATGTAGGCGGCGGTGAACTCAACGGGGCACGGGGCCAGCGAGCTCACCGACAGCCGCCCTTCGAGGGCGCGGTGCAGGCCGTCCATGACGGCCTGGGCCTCGNTCCTCTNCATGACGTGCAGTCGTGCCATTCCTGCTCCTCTCTGGGGATGCGTGCGACTGACATTTCAGTAGCACGCACCATCATAGACCAAGCGAGCCTGAAAGCATCGACGGGGCAGGGTGCGTGTGACGGAGGTGCCCGGTGTGACAGAGGTGCCTGGCCCATCTGTCACTTCGTCTATCAAAAGAATGATGGAGCCCGCGGCGGTCCGAGCGGCANGGTGGGACAAAAGTGCGCGAGTGATNNGACAAAAGTGTCCGGGTGGTGGGACAGGGGCGTCAGGAGGCGTGGGGCCCCAGGCGGTCGGGGAGCCGCTGCAGCGGCGAGGGGCACCAGCCCTCCNCNTGGCNCGGGNGTGGCGCCTAGTGAAGGGCCTCNNCCACGGCGGGGTCGGTGAGGCGCAGGAGCAGGGCGTAGGTGTAGCCGGCGGAGCCGGAGAGGGCCCAGACGTACCAGCTCAGGCCCGATGTGAGCAGCAGGAACGAGAAGATGTCGCGCGCGACGTCGGAGGCGAGGTCGTCCAGCACCTCGTCCCAGGGGAGCACCCCGTCGAGGGCCACGTGGAACGCGACGCCACACACGAAGACCAGCAGCCATCCGAGCGCGTAGCTCCAGCCGCGGNGNANCTCCACGGTGCGGCGGCCGCGGCGGTCGCGGTCGCCGGTGCGCCGCACGCGCACGTGGGTGGTCTGGAATCAGCCGATGGGCATGCCNACGGGCACCGCCAGGAAGACCCACGGCCACTGGGCGGGGTCGTGGACGAGCGTGACCACGGCCATGACGAGGGAGTACGTGGGGATGCCCACCTGGGCGAGGCGAGACGCCGGCTTGTACCCGAACGACTCGGACACCACGTAGAGGACGCCTATGACGAGGACGACGAGGAAGAGCACGGTGCCTCCTGGGTCGACGCGGCCAGCGGGAGGTACCTACCCCCATACGGGGGCGCCGACCCGCCGTGGGACGGGTCGGCGCCGGAGCGTCCGTGAATCGCTGGGCAGGGGCCGAACTCCGTGAGGCCTAGAAGTCGGCGTTGCCCACAGTGCGGGGGTGCGGCAGGACGTCGCGGATGTTGTCGATGCCGGTGAGGTACATCACCAGGCGCTCGAAACCCAGGCCGAAGCCCGCGTGCTCGCAGGTGCCGTAGCGGCGGAGGTCCAGGTAGTAGCGGTACTGCTCGGGATCCATGCCCAGCTCCTCGATGCGGGCCTGGANCAGCTCCAGGCGCTCCTCGCGCTGGGAGCCNCCGATGATCTCGCCGATGCCCGGCACGAGGCAGTCCACNGCGGCCACGGTCNTGCCGTCGTCGTTGGCGCGCATGTAGAAGGCCTTGATCTCACGCGGGTAGTCGGTGACGAAGGTCGGGCGGCGGAAGTGCTCCTCGGTGAGGTAGCGCTCGTGCTCGGTCTGGAGGTCGATGCCCCAGCTCACCGGGTACTCGAACGCATGGCCGGCGNCCTNGGCCTCCTCGAGGATGCGCACGGCCTCGGTGTAGGTGACCCGGGCGAAGTCGGAGGAGGCCACGTGCTCCAGGCGCTCGCGCAGGCCCTTGTCCACGAACTTGTTGAACATCTCCATCTCGTCGGGGCAGGAGTCCACGACCTCGCGGATGACGTGTTTGAGCATGGCCTCGGCCACCTCCATGTCGCCCTCGAGGTCGCAGAAGGCCATCTCCGGCTCGATCATCCAGAACTCGGCGGCATGGCGGCGGGTGTTGGANTTCTCGGCACGGAAGGTGGGGCCGAAGGTGTAGACGTCGCCGAAGCTCATGGCAAAGTTCTCGGCCTGGAGCTGGCCCGACACCGTGAGGTTGGTGGCCTTGCCGAAGAAGTCCTGGCTCCAGTCGACCTCGCCCGACTCCGTGCGGGGCGGGTTGTCCACGTCGAGGGTGGTGACGCGGAACATCTCGCCGGCGCCCTCGGCGTCACTGGCCGTGATGATGGGGGTGGTCACGTACACGAAGCCGCGCTCCTGGAAGAAGCGGTGGATGGCGAAGGCCGCCACCGAGCGCACGCGGAACACGGCGCGGAAAAGGTTGGTGCGGCTGCGCAGGTGCTGGTGGGTGCGAAGGAACTCGCGGGTGGCGCGCTTCTTCTGCATGGGGTAGTCGGGCGCGCTCTNGCCCAGCACGGTGATGGAGGTGGCCTTGAGCTCAAAGGGCTGCGGGCGGTCGGGGGTGAGGGCCACGACGCCGCTGACGAGCAGGGCCGAGCCGGTGCCGCATGCCGCGACCTCGGCGTAGTTGCCCACCTCGCCCACGTTCATGACCACCTGGAGATCCCTGAAGCAGCTGCCGTCGTTGAGGGTGACGAAGCCGAAGTTCTTCATGTCGCGCACCGAGCGGGTCCACCCGGCCACGGTGACGTCATGGTCGGCGAAGGCTTGGGGGTCGGCGTAGATCCGGGCAATGGTTGTCCTCTTCATGGGCGGCCTTTCTGGCGTGACGTGCGGGTTTCACGGCCCCCATTGTAGGACGGCGCCGCACGGCGGGCCGGCGCGCGTGCGGCGGGCGGCGCGGGCCCTTCTGGGCCGGGGACAGCGCCGGAGGCCGGCGGCGAGCAGCCCCGCGAGCCCCCTACTCCCCCACGCGCACGGGACACCCCTCGCGGAGCGACCGGATGGCGCTCTCCACCAGCATGAGGGCCATCTTGCCGTCGTGGCCCGTGACCTCGGGCTCCGTGCCGTCGTGGACGCAGCGCACGAAGGCTGCGTCCTCCTCCATGTAGGCTGCCGAGAAGAGCGTGCGCCACGTGGGCATGGAGTCCTCCACCAGCTGGCCGTCGCCGCGGGCGAGCACCACGCTGTTGGCCTGCTGCGTGCCCACGGACAGGTGGCCCGTGGTTCCGAGCACCTCCGCGCGGGCGTCGTAGCCGTAGCGCACGTACTGGGAGCCCTCAACCATGCCGAGCACGCCGTTCTCGAACTCGAGGAGGCAGGCGGCAGTGTCGTAATAGTCGGGGTACTCGGCGGCCACCTCGGGGCTGCGGAAGTTGTGGCCCACGGCGTGCACCCACGCGATCTCGGAGCCGGCGAGCCAGCGCAGGGTGTCGAAGTCGTGGCTGTTGGCCTCGGCGAGGGGGCCGCCGCCGTGGGAGACGTCGTACATCCAGCCCTGGGGCTCGCTGGGGCCGTGGGTGAGCGACTTCACGAGGGTGGGCTCGCCCGCCTCGCCGGCGTCCAGCAGCTCCTTCATGCGGCGGAAGCCCGGGTCGAACCGCCGCATGAAGCCGATCTGCAGCTTTACCCCGGCGGCCTCGCACGCGGCGATCATCTCGTCGCACTGCGCGGGGCTCGCGGCCATGGGCTTCTCGCAGAGCACATGCTTGCCGGCCGCGGCGGCGGCCGGCACGACGTCGCGGTGNGCGTCCGTNGGCGTGACCACCACGACGGCGTCCACGGCCGGGTCCTCCAGGGCGTCCTCGTAGCGCTCGTAGCATGCGGGGTAGCCGAGCTCCTCCGCGACCTCGCGCAGGCGGTCGGGCGCCGGGTCGCAGATGGCGGCCAGGCGGGCGCCCGAGACGGAGCCCTTGAACGAGTGGGCGTGGATCATGCCGGCGCGGCCGCAGCCGATGACGCAGATCCCGAGGGCGCGGTCCATGGGGGCTCCTTTCGCACGGGGGTCGAGGCGGGGTGCCTGCAATGTGTCCCTTAGTAATGGCACGGCGGTACAATAGGCAGACGGTTTTTAGACAATCCGCGGACCGGGCGTCCGGCGCAGACGGGATAAAGGGGTTCCTTGCCGATGGCTGAATGCCGGGCGGGGTACACAACGCACGTCTGCTACGACCTAACGGGCCCCGTGCAAANGGAGTNGCCATGAACGCNNAAGTCACCNGCAACCGCATCAACGAGCGGCTGCTCACTATCATCGCCTTCATCTTCGCCGCCGCCTACGTGCTGTACTGCGCCATCTTCTGGGGCGGCCAGATCGCGGGCGGCAACGACGTGGCCGTCCTNGCCGTCTACATCCTCATGCCGCACCTGATCGCCACCGTGGTGGCCTTCGACCTCACCGCCCTGGCCNTGTTCCTGGGCAAGAGCTGGTGGAACCTAGCCGCCGGCATCGTCTACATCGTCGCCATCTGCTGCTTCCCGGCCTACTGGTTCTTCCTTGTCGTGCCCTGCGTGCTGTCGTTCTTCGCCTTCTGGCACATGCACCGGCAGGANAAGACGGCCGCCCCGCAGTTCCAGGAAGCGCTCGACCAGGAGCTCGACGCCCAGTCCGTGGACTCCCCCAACAAGGCCATGGAGGAGCTCGCAGACGAGGCGGACGCCCGGTCCGAGGCCGGATCCGACAAGTAGCGCCGGTCGCGCGACCCCTCCCGCAACCGATGGGGTACCGAGAAGCGACGGGCTTCTCGGTACCTTTTTTGTGGCGGCCGGGTGCGACAATGGGGTCAGCCACCGCGACCTAGGAGCGTCCATGAAGTACCTCATCGCCAGCGACATCCACGGCTCCGCCTACTGGTGCGGCCGCCTGATGGAGCGCGTCGAGGCCGAGCGGCCCGACAAGATCCTGATCCTCGGCGACGTCCTCTACCACGGACCGCGCAACGCGCTGCCCCGCGACTACGACCCCAAGGGCGTCATCGCCATGCTCAACCCCCTCGCGCCTGCCATCGTGGCCGTGCGCGGCAACTGCGAGGCCGAGGTGGACCAGATGGTCCTCGACTTCCCCTGCATGGCCGACTACGCCGAGATCGTCGACCCGGGCGGCCGCACCCTCTGGCTCACCCACGGCCACCTGTGGAACCCCGGCAACCTGCCGCCGCTGCAACCGGGCAGCGCCTTCCTCTACGGCCACACCCACGTGAAGGTGCTCGAGGAGGTCGAGGGCGGCGTCACGGTCTTCAACCCGGGCAGCGTGTCGATCCCCAAGGACGGCAGCCACTCCTTCGGCATCTACGAGGACGGCAGGTTCCGCCTCGAGCTGCTCGAGGAGGGGTAGGAAGCGGGCGGCCCCTCGTTCGGTGAGTGGGCACAGGCCGCTCGATGAGCGCTTTTCCGCACACGGAAGCTTCNGTGAGCGGCCGATCCGCTCACCGAAGGGGCCGACGCCACTCACTGNAGAGCCACCTGCATGCGCCAGCCCACGCCGCCGCATGGCAGCCAAGAGAAAAGGGCCCCTCCGCGGAGGGGCCCTTCGTCATGGCGGGATGTGGCGGCGGTCCTAGAACCTGACCTCGGGGGCGTCGCGCACGGAGTCGTCCGCGACGTTGAAGCCGTCCTTGGCCGTGAAGTGGCCGACGCCCGCCACGAGGTTGCCGGGGAAGGTCTGGATGGCCGTGTTGTAGAGGTAGACGCAGTCGTTGTACGACTGGCGCGCGTAGACGATGCGGTTCTCGGTCTCGTCCAGCTGCTGCTGGAGGTTGATGAAGTTGGCCGACGCCTTGAGGTCGGGGTAGCCCTCGGCCACGGCGAAGAGCTGGCGCAGGGCCCCGGTGAGCATGTCGCTCGCCTCCATGGCGGCTTGCGGGTCGGGGGCGGCCGCCACGGCGGCGCGGGCCTCGGTCACGGCCTCGAAGGTGCCGCTCTCGTGCTTGGCGTAGCCCTTGACGGCCTCGACGAGGTTGGGGATGAGGTCGTTGCGGCGCTGCAGGTTGGCGTCGATGTTCTGCCAAGCGTTGTCCACGCGGTTGCGCTTCTGGACGATGCCGTTGTAGATGGAGATGCAGNCGACCACCAGCACGACCACGATGACGAGAANGACGATGACGGCGACCATGGTTGCTCCTTCCGGAGGGTGACGACGGGCCACGCTCGCGGCCCGGCGGAACTCGTACCTGGCGGGGAGAGGGGGATTCGAACCCCCGGGACGTTTGCGCGCCCGGCGGTTTTCAAGACCGCTGCATTCGACCGCTCTGCCATCTCCCCGGGTCCTGTTATCCTACCGCATATCTCCANGNTTCAAACCGAAAGGCGGNCGGTGGACGTTTCTGCAGCTCAGGCCCAAGACGAGAGGTTCATGGCCCTGGCCTTNGGAGAGGCGGCGAAGGCCGCCGAGGAGGGCGAGGTGCCCATCGGCGCCNTGGTGGTGTGCGACGGCGAGGTCGTGGCGGCAGCCCNCNACCGCCGAGAGACCGACCGCGACCCCAGCGCCCACGCGGAGTTCTCGGCCATGGTGGCCGCCGCGCAGGCCCTGGACCGCTGGCGGCTCACCGGCTGCACCGTGTACGTGACCCTGGAGCCCTGCCTCATGTGCGCCGGCCTCATGGTGAACGCGCGAGTGGACCGCTGCNTCTTTGGCGCCCCCGACCCCAAGGGCGGGGCCGTGGGGACCCTCTACGACGTGAGCGGCGATNCGCGCCTCANCCACGCGTTCGAGGTCTGTGGNGGCGTGCTGGAGGAGGAGTGCGCCGGGATGCTGCGGGAGTTCTTCCGCGCACGGCGGCNGGCGGCGAAGGAGGCGCGGCGGGACGCGGCAAAGGCCGCAAGCACGCTCGTCTCGGCACTCGCGGACCCTGCGACTGACGGCGCACCCCCCTCCGCCTGAAAGCAGAGACGAGGGGTTAAGGACAGAGAGTAATCCTCACCCGAACGCGACCATCCTCCTTGCTGACGTCAAAAGCTCCTCCTTGCTGCTCGACGAGCAACGCAGCAAGGTCGAGCCCAAGCCCGTAGCCCTCGGGCATAGTCGCCGTGTCGTCCAGCGCCGCTGCAAGGGAAAGTGCGCCACCCTCCNAAGAGGCCACTACAGAANAGCAGCCCCCTCCTTCCAATATATTAAATAGAGCAATGATATAATCCTCATCACAGATAGCTGTAGCCTCATCGGGCACCGACTTTTGTTCTATCCTGACGCCCTCTAAATGAGGAGCGACGGCATCGAGCAAGTCGCATACCTTTCGCCGATTCAAATCCGGACCAACGGCACCCTCCTCCACCAGTGCTTTTTGCAATACCTGGTTTGCCATGGCCGTGGCACGGCGAACCTCATCCGATATGGCCGCCACAGCCTCGTCCCGATTCACTACGCCGTCTTCAAGGCCATCTGCATACCCTTGAATCACGGCCAAAGGCGCCTTCATCGAATGGGATGCCCGCGAAAACGCATGCCTCGCGCGGTCGCGCTCCCCCGCCAGCGCGCCTCGGGCCNGCCTGCAGGNGTGGCNCACAGCAAGGGACGCAAGGGCAGCCATAGCAGCCAAGACTGCTGTGGATGCACGGACGGCAAAAACGGGAAAGGTGGTATCCACCCAACATGCCAACAGGCCGCCGGTCTCAAAAGAGAAAAGGTCGCCGTCGAACGCGTAGTACCAGCCGCTCACCAAGCCATCTTCGTAAGGCCTTATCTCGTCCATGACGAGGGTGCCCGCCTCTTGGTCATGGAGGATATGGGAGAACAGGTTCACTTGGAGCATGCCGGCCGAGTCCGGCCCGCTATAGGTAATGTCGGTTACAGGCCCCATGTGGTAAGGCGGATAGCCCAGGCCCAAAACCGCGGTATTTTGCGCCGCNATAAGGGAGCGTCGAGCCTGTACGTTAACAAGCCCAGTCGCCAACAGCGCATAAAGGAGCACGATAACAGCGGCCACGAACGGCGTCCATCGGGCCAAATCCATGAGACGGTCCAGAGAAGACCGTGTTTTTGGGGAGACCTGATTGCTTCGATTCGACTTCATTGGGCATCCCTTTCATCTNACCCCTCCAAGCAAAAACCCCTTCCCCACAAAGTGCAAACCTGCACAGCGGACCCGGCATCCTCCAAAGCCCGACGAAGGCGTCGCACAGACTCATCCATCGCATGGGAGCTGCCGGCCCTAGAGCCCCAGACTGCAGAAGCTAGGTGCTCACGGGTCTTTGCACTCCCGTCGTTTGACATGAGGACAAGCAGCAGTCTCCGTTCCCGCGGGGCCATGAGAAGCCGCACCCCTCGGCACAGGAAATCCCCGGTGACGGGGTCCACCCTCAGATCGCCGTAGGAAAGGCTAGCCGTCGCCGGACCCTGTGCCGCACGCCGAAGCAANGCATCCACATGGGAAACAAGCACCATGGGGCGGAACGGCTTGGACAAAAAGAGGTCCGCACCGGCAGCAATTGCCTGAGTGCAGTCGAGGTCGGCGCTCCGAGCGGTAAGTACCACAAGTGGAACTGAAGAGCGTTCGCGAACGCGACCTATGACCGTCAGACCATCCATTCCGGGCAGCCCCAAGTCAAGGAGAACGAGGTCGCAAGGTACCGTCCCTATGGATTCAATGAGCTCCTCCCCAGTGGAGAGGAGCCGCACATCATGGCCCGCCCGCGCAAGATAGCGGCCAACGAGGGAGGCCAACCGCACTTCGTCTTCCACATAGAGGACGGATGCCATGGTGGCCCCCTTCGTTGAACCGTTATTCATCAATCGACTTTAATTACCATGTTTTATAATTACATTTCACAGTAGGTGTCCAAGACCTCTTCGAGACGCGCGCGGCGCATCTCTGCAGCCTCTGACACCTTGGGGCAGGGGAGAAGGGCCCCTGCCGCAGCAAGGGAAAGAATCTGGAGAAACTCGCGCCTCCCGTACCTCGAAAGCGCCAACCGCTCACTCAAACCGCCACTGGACATCTTGCATCTCCCTTCTTTGATTGGACGTGTTCTAATTATTTACGGCCAGTCCTTTCAGCAGCATCACGGATCTCCCACGGCTGGACCACCGCTGGCCTGAAGGCGATTAAGGGTGCCCTCAATCGATTTCAGGCGCAGGTCAGACGCAGAATCAGGTAGAGGGATGACCTGGCACAGAGAGCTGGAGACAGAGGCGGGCGCGGAGCCCTACACCACCTGGAAGATCAGGAAGTCCAGGTAGTGGGTCTCGGGGATGCCCCAGACGATGGGGTGGTCGGGGGCCTGCTGGCGCTCCTCCACCTGGCGGAGTTGCACGTTGGCGTCGTGGGCCGCCTGGGCGACGGCATCCTTGAGGCGGTCGGCGTCCATGAAGTGGGAGCAGCTGCACGTGGCCAGGTAGCCGCCGCGGGGCAGCAGGCGCAGGGCTTGGTTGTTGATCTCGCGGTAACCGCGGGCGGCGGCGGACACGTTCTTGCGGCTCTTGGTGAAGGCCGGCGGGTCCAAAACAATGAGGTCGAAGGGGCCGCCCTCCTCGGTGCGGCGGCGCTTGTCGGCGATGAGGGCGTCCAGGTACTCGAAGACGTTGGCGCAGGTGAAGCCCATGACGTCCTCGAGGCCGTTCAGACGGGCATTGGCGGCGGCCAGGTCGCACGCCGCCTGCGATATGTCCACGCAGCGCACAAAAGCCGCCCCTCCCGCCGCGGCGTTGAGACCGAACGGGCCCACATGGGAGAAGCAGTCGAGCACGCGGCGGCCGGCCGCGATGTCGCGGACCGCGCGGCGGTTGTACTTCTGGTCGAGGAAGAAGCCCGTCTTCTGGGAGTGCACGAGGTCAAGGGCGTAAGCGACGCCGNTCTCGCGCGCCACCACGGAGGGCTCGCCGGGGTCGCAGGCACCGGGCTCGGGCCACCAGCCGGTGTAGGACGGCAGCCCCTCCTTGGCACGGCTGGCGATGTCGTTGCGCTCGTAGATGCCGCGGATGGCCTGGCCGCGGCCGCGAAGGGTGTCGAGGAGCGCGGGGTACACCGTGGGGCGGAGGCGCTCCATGCCCACAGTGCCCACCTGCGAGACGAGCACGTCCTCATAGCGGTCCACCGTAAGACCCGGGAAGCCGTCCGCCTCGGAGAAGACCACGCGGCAGCAGTTGGTGTCGGGCTCTGCGCCGGGGAGGGCCCGGGCGCCCATGACGCACTCGCGGTAGTCCCAGGCCCAGGCAGCCTTGCGGCGCCAGAAGGCGTCGTCCACGCGGTCGTTGGCGTNGCGGGTGACCAGCCGCACGCGGATCTTGCTCTGCTCGGAAAGCAGACCCGTGCCAAGATAGGTGCCCTTCTCCTCGCGCACGTCCACCACACAGCCGTTGGTGGCCGCCTCCCCGGTGGCCGGCGACGGCTCCAGGGANCGGACCTCTCCCTCGAAGACCCAGGGGTGTCCCGCCGAGATGGCCCGGGCGGCCTTCTTGGTGACGACCGCCTGGGGGTATGGGCGCAGCTGCTTCATGGTTCCTCCGGGGTCGCGGGCCGCGCGCGGCAAACACCGCGGGCAGGACAATCAGNTTCTCAANAGGCTAAGTGACAGATGGGCCAGGCACCGCTGTCACATCCGACGTGGCCGCTACGAGTGGCGGCCGAACCGCCCACCCGAGGGGCCGCGTCCGCGGGACCGGGAGCCCGAGAACATCGTGCGCCGGGGCTTCACNGTGGAGCGGCGGGGGTTGGGCACGATGCGCCCGGCGGCATATTCGAAACCCTCGAGGTCGGCCACCGGCACGAGCTTCTTCGTGAANTACTCGATCTCGCGCAGGGGGCTGATCTCGTCGGGGGCCACAAAGGTGTAGGCGTGGCCCGTGGCGCCGGCGCGGCCCGTGCGGCCGATGCGGTGCACGTAGTCCTCCGGGTCCAACGGCACGTCGTAGTTGACCNCGGCGTCGATGCCCGAGACGTCGATGCCGCGGCTCATGACATCGGTGNCCACGAGGATGCGCACGCGCCCGTCGCGGAAGCGCTCCAACGCGCGCTCACGGGCCTTCTGGGGGCGGTCGGCGTGCATGACGTCCACCTTGAAGCCGGCGTTCTTGAGGGAGCGCTCCAGCTGGTCAACTCGCGCCTTGGTGCGGCAGAACACGAGCACCCGCTCGAAGTCGTCGCGGCGCACGAGCTCCTCCAGAAGCGGCGTCTTCTGGCCCTGGACCACGGGCATGAGGGCCTCCTCCACCGTGGCGGCCGTCTCGCCCACCCGGGCGATCTCGATGACGTCGGGGTCGTGGAGCAGCGCGTTCACCGTCGACGAGATGGACGGCGGGAGGGTGGCCGAGAAGAGCAGCGTCTGCTTCTCCTCGGGCAGCGCGTGGATGATGCGGCGGACGCTGGGCCAGAAGCCCATGTCGAGCATGCGGTCGGCCTCGTCGAGGACGAGCACCTCCACGGCGTCGAGGTCCACGAGCCTGCGCTCCANGAGGTCGANNAGGCGCCCCGGGGTGGCCACGAGCAGGTNGCAGCCCTTCTCGAGCTTCTTGAGCTGGCTCTCGAACCGCGCCNCACCCATGACGATGACGGCGTGCTGGCCGGTCTTGCCGCACACCACCGAGGCGACGTCCTCGATCTGCTGGGCCAGCTCGCGCGTGGGGGTGACCACGAGGGCCTGGGGCGCCGTGGCACCGGCGGGGCGCTTATCGGCTTGGGCGCTCTGGGCGATACGCTGGAGCACCGGCAACACGAAGGCGGCCGTCTTGCCCGTGCCGGTCTGGGCGGAAGCCACGACGTCGTGACCTGCAAGAACGCAGGGGATAGCGTCGGCTTGCACAGGGGTGGGCTGGGTGAAACCGAGGGCGTCGACGCCCGAGAGAATCTGCTCTGTGAGCCCGAGCTCGGCAAATGAAGTAGACATGCTCTCCAGTATGGGACAAACGCGCCGCAGCCACGCGCGAGACCAGCCAATTTGCACGAGGGCTGCCCACGGCACACGGGTCGGTACGGCAGGACGAAAAGCCCGCCGCCCAGGACAGTGGGCGGCGGGCTTAAAATCACTCGCTTGCACCTAGTGTTCTACAGCCGGCTCCTCCATGGCATCCAGATGCGTCTGAAGGTCAACAGCACATATGCGAAGCGCCGTGGAATACCTCTCGTTCTCTTGGCCCGAAGAGACCTCGACCAAAGCCCAAGACAAGGGTTCTAGGCATTCCAAATCAATGGAGTTGCCGCGNGCATCGGTGACCAACGTGGAGCCATCCACCATGAAGACCCTGAAGGGCTCCTCGTCCTCCGGGATGGGGTCGTGGGTCAATACTCGCGGGTCTTCGAGCACGATGCGCCCGTTTCCCACATGAGTGACGCGGCCTTTGAACTGCNCGACGCCCGGAGCACACTCGTTAGCAGGAGACTGGGTGACAAACTGGGGNGCATTGCTCGCAAGCGCCACCGTCGCTGCCCCAAGGAGAAGGAGCGNACCGAAGCCAAAAAGAAGCAGCGCACGCGACCTTGCACCATTGCGCTTCATGGTATCCCTCCCAACTTAAGGAAGAAGGTACTTCGTCTCGGTGTGCACACTTCCGTCTGCGAAGGTGTACCGAATAGTGAAGTCATGGCGAGCCCCACCATCAACCGCCCTGTAACTCACGGAATAGTTCTGGGAGGATGTGGGCTGGGTGGTNACCTGATAGGACANAATCCCGNTGATTTTGTCCGACAAGATAGTGTAGGTAACCCAAATGCGAGCACCACAGTTGTAATAGAGCGTCTGGGTTGCCTGCATGGTGGGGCGCCTAGCAGGAGATTCCTGAGCAAAGGGGGCGATGGCCTCAGAGGCCATCGCAGGAGTGACGACAAAAGTGCCGCAGCAGAGCGCCGCAGCAGCCAACAAGGGGAGGATCAGAATCCTTTTCTTCATTATTCTCTCCTTTTCATAATGCATAAACCATCGGAGAATGCTTACGACCTCCTCTCTTAGCTATCAGCTAATTATCCTTCTTCTACCTCATTTATAGCATTATTTCTTACCGTTAGTCCTTTAAAATAGGACTGAATATTATTTTTTGGCAGACAACCCGCAAGGCCCGATCTCCCACAATCGGTAAGAGCCGCAAGTCCGGAGGCGCACCTGATAGCATGGGTCCCTGTCAACCAACGTTCAGCCAGAGCGCCGGAGGTCCCATGCCCATCAAAGTCGCCGACGGCCTGCCCGCCAAGGAGATCCTGCGGCAGGAGCGCATCTTCGCCCTGGAGGAGGAGGTCGCCTCCAACCAGGACATCCGCCCGCTGCGCGTGGTCATCCTCAACCTCATGCCTACCAAGGTGGAGACGGAGACCCAGATCCTGCGGCTCATCTCCAAGAGCCCGCTGCAGGTGGACGTCGANTTCATGCGCGTCTCCAGCCACGAGTCCACCCATGTGAGCCAGGACCACCTGGTGAAGTTCTACGANACGTTCGACGCCTTCCGCGACGGCTACTACGACGGCCTCGTGATCACCGGCGCGCCCGTGGAGCAGATGGCCTTCGAGGATGTGGACTACTGGGACGAGCTCTGCGAGATCATGGACTGGGCCCAGACCCACGTGTTCTCCACCATGTACCTGTGCTGGGGCGCCATGGCCGGCCTCTACCACCTGCACGGCGTGCCCAAGCGGCTGCTGGGGGNCAAGNTCTTCNGCGTGTTCCCGCAGCGCCTGTGCGACGAGTACAACTTCCTCACCAACGGGTTCGACGAGGTGCACAACATGCCCCACTCGCGCCACGCCACGAGCGACCCCAACGCCATCGAGGCCGACCCGTCCCTGCAGGTGCTCTCCCGCGGCTTCACGAGCGGCCCGGCCCTCGNGGCCANGCCCCANTTCTTCGAGGTGTACGTGCTCGGGCACTTTGAGTACTGCCGCGACACCCTGGCCGGCGAGTACTGGCGCGACTTCAAGGCGGGGCTGCCCATCCAGCTGCCGGAGAACTACTTCCCCGACGACGACCCGGAGCGCCAGCCGATCTTCACCTGGCGCGCCCACGCCAACCTGCTGTGGCGCAACTGGCTCAACTACGTCTACCAGATGACGCCCTACGAGCTGGAGACGATGCCTGCGGTCAAGGCCCAACTGGCCGAGCAGGCCGNAGCCGAGCACGGCGTGCCNGCCAAGCTGTGNCGTGACGAGGGGACGACGGCACCTGTCGCCCCACCCACCCGCACGGCGCATCTCCGTACCCGACGCACGGTCGAGGGGCCCCGACGCTTCGGCGCGTCGGGGCCCCTCGACATCAAACCCTTGTGGGACACAAGTGCCCGACCATTGGGACAGAAGTGTCCGACCGGTGGGACAGAGCGGCTAGGCCAGCAGGGTCTTGCGGCCGTAGGCGGCGTCCCAGTTGCGGGTGAACTCGTCCACGGCCATGGGGGTGCTGGGGATGTCGAGCATGTTCCNGGCCACGTCCACGGGGACGGTCACGGCCTCGATGCCGTTCTCGAGCAGCTCGTTGACCTGCTCCACGTTCTTGAACGAGGCGGCCACGATGCGGGTGTCCATGCGGGCCTGGTCGAGCATGGCCTGCAGGCGCACGACCTCGCCCACGCCGTCGCCCAGGTTGCACATGCGGTTGACGTAGGGAGCCAGGTAGTCGGCGCCGTTCTTGGCGGCCATGAAGCCCTGGCTGGCGGAGTAGATGGCGGTGGCCAGGACCCCCAGGCCCTCGGCCTTGCAGGCCTTGATGGCGCGCATGCCCTCGTGGGTCACCGGGATCTTGACGTAGGTGTTCTCGGGGCGCAGGGCGCAGATGTAGCGGGCCTCGGCCATGATGCCGTCGAAGTCCGTGGATACCACCTGGATGAACAGCTTCTGCTCGGGCGCCAGCACCTCGAGCATGCCGTCGCGGACCTCCTCGAAGGTCTTACCGCTCCGGGTGATGATGGTGGGGTTGGTGGTCACGCCGTCGACGGTGTAGACCTCGTTGAGCTCGCGGATGGCGTCGATGTCGNCGGTGTCGAGGATGAGTTCCATGGTCTTCCCTTTCTGGTCCCGGCCTGGGTTTTCTACACTGGCCTTATGATAGCTGTTTACGAACGAAACGATTATATGCTACGAACAGATATATATACCAGCCTCACTCCCCACGGACGCGGGCGTCCAGGCCGCGGGCGCGGGCCTCGTCGACCACCCAGGCGACGTCGGCCTCGGAGAGCTGTGAGACGTTCCCCATGGCGTAGTCGAGCCCCAGGGAGTCGTACTTGGCGCTGCCGAGCTGGTGGAACGGCAGCACGTCCACGCGGGTGAGACCGGCGGCCCCCACAGCGTCGAGGTTGGCGGCCACGTTCTCCGGGGAGTCCGTGTGGCCGGGGACGATGGGCATCCGGGCCACGACGTCGGCGCCGAGCCCCCGGAGGTGCGCCAGGTTGCGGTCGCGCACCTCCGGGTCGATGCGGCAGACCCCGACGGAGCGGTCGCGGTCGGCCACCTTGAAGTCCACGAGCCAGCGGTCGCACACGGCGGCCAGCCCCGCGGGGTCCGNCATGGGCAGGGCCAGGGTGGTCTCGACGGCGGTCCCGAGGCCCTCGGCCTTGGCCCGCCCGAGGAGCGCCCGCACGAAGGGCTGCCAGAGCAGCGCCTCGCCGCCGGAGACCGTGAGCCCTCCCCCGCTCTCCTCGTAGAAGGCCGCGTCGCGCAGCACCCGGTCCATGACGTCGTCCACGGAGAGCTCCTCGCCGAGGAGCGTCTTGGCGCCGGTGGGGCAGTCCTCGGGCGCCGTGGCGCAGAGGCCGCCCGGCTCGCGGCGGGAGCACCCCATGCACAGCCGCTCCTTGAAGGAGACCTCCGGGGCNGCCGAGAGGTTCTCGGGGTTGCAGCACCATGGGCACGTGAANGGGCAGCCCNTGAGGAACACGGTGGTGCGGNTGCCGCCNCCGTCGTGGAGCGAGTAGCGCTGCACGTTGGTGACGCAGGCCGTCTGCCCGGCCCTAGAGGACATGCTCGCTCCGGTTGATGATGTCGNCCTGGATGCCGCGGGCGAGCTCCACGAACATGGCCGAGTAGCCGGCCACGCGCACCACGAGGTCCCCGTGNTCCTCGGGGTGCTCCTGGGCGTCGAGGAGCGTGGCCCTGTCCACCACGTTGAACTGGATGTNCTGGACCTTGAGGCGNTTGAAGNCGCGCAGGTAGGCGCAGAGCCTCTCGACGCCGTCGTCGCCGGCCAGCGTGGCNGGCGAGAACTTGACGTTCAGGAGGCTGCCGTTGGAGTCGAGGGTGTTGTCGAGCTTGGCCACGGAGCGCAGCGACGCGGTGGGGCCCTCCTTGTCGCGGCCCACCATGGGCGAGAGACCGCCGTCGGCCAGCTGCTCGTGGGCGCAACGGCCGTCGGGGGTGGCGCCGCAGGCCTCGCCCAGCGGGATGTGGGCCGAGACGGTGTAGCTGCCGGGCTGGAAGCGGCCGCCGCGGGGGTTGTCGTACCGCACGACTTCGTGGCCGTAGTGGGAGAGCAGGCGCTCGCCGATGAGGNCGACCTCGTCGACATCGTTGCCGTACTTGGCGAAGCGGTTGACGAAGCGCTGGCGCCAGACCTCGTCGCCCTCGCCGGACCAGTCGCGGTCGAGCATGGCGTAGAGGTCGCCCCAGGAGAGCAGGCCCTGCTCGATGACGGCCTGCTTCATGACCAGCAGGGAGTCGGCCAGGTTGGCGGTGCCCACGCCCTGCACGCCGGAGGGGNTGTAGCGCGCGCCGCCGGCGGTGATGTCGGCGCCCTTCTCCATGGCGTCGCGGACGGCGCAGGACAAAAGCGGGNTGGGGCTGGTCTCTCGGTGGGCGAGGTCGCAGACGTTGCACCCCTCCNCCATGAGGNCCACGTAGCGGTCGATGACGGCCTCCACGGCGGAGACGAGCNCCTCGAAGGTGTCGAAGCCCTCCGGGTGCTCGGCCAGGGCGATCTCNATGCAGCGCACCATGTTGAACATCGAGATGTCGTGCAGGCCGTACATGCGGCCGGGGATGGACAGCTCCACGCAGCCCACCACGCCGTAGTCGCNGGCGTCCTCGAGGGAGACGCCGCGGTNGACGNNCGACAGGATGTTGGCGTCGTCGGAGAAGACCTGCGGCATGCCGTCGCCCAGACGGATCACCTCGGCGGCGGTGCGGAGCAGGCGCGCCGGGGTGGTGGAGTGGATGCGCAGCGAGAGGTTGGGCTGGGGCAGGCGGGTGTCGTTCTGCACGTCCAACAGCAGCTCGGAGAGCTCGTTGGAGCAGTCGCGACCGGTCTCGTCGACGCCGCCCACCACGATGTTGAAGCCGGAGGGGAAGCCGGCGAAGAACTTGGCGCTCTCGGTGCTGCGCACGAACACGACGGTGTTGCACTTGAGGTAGAAGTCCTGGATGAGCTCGCGGATGAACGCGGGGTCNGCGCCGGCGTCCCGGGAGGCGCGGTAGAGGGGCCAGAGGTACTGGTCCACGCGGCCCAGCGAGATGGAGCTGGCGTTNGACTCGTGCTCGAATACGAGCTCGGCGAGCCACAGCGCCTGCAGGCCCTCGTAGAAGTCGCGGGCCGGGCCCTCGGCCAGGTGGTCGAGCATGGCGGCCATGCGGGAGAGTTCCCCGGCTCGGGCGGGCCCGGCCGTGGCGGCCAGGGCCCGGCAGGCCTCGGCGTAGCGGCGGATGTAGGCCACGGTGCCCTCGAGCACGATCACGGCCGCCTGGTAGAACCCGTTCCCCGGCTCGGCGGCCAGGTGCCCGCGGGCCNCGGCGAGGAGCGCGCCCCAGCCGCGGGTGATGACGGCCTCGAAGTCAGGGATAATGTGGCCCTGGCCCTTGTCGGTCTGGGCCACGGCGAACACGCGGGTCCTCTGGGCCTCCACCACCTCGGCGGGCACGTGGGCGCGGTACCAGTCGTTGAGGCTGCGGCCGCGCCAGAAGGGATAGAGGACGTCGCGGTAGTAGGCCTTGTCCTCCTCGGTGATGGAGAAGCGGTCCTGCGGGCGGGTGCCGATCTCGTCGAGCTCGTCGAGGATCCAGTAGGGGCTCATCTCTGGCGAGACCACGCCGGCGCGGGGCACGCGGGTGCGGTTGCCGGCGAGCAGGTCGTGGTCGTCGATCACGATCTCATGGTTCTCCAGCAGATGGACGAGGGCGCGGGCGCGGCGCAGGATGGCGGGCTGACCCTCGGTCTCACCGTAGCTCTCCATATAGAGGGTGGCGCGCTCGNGGTCGATGGGGCGCTCCTGTGCAAAGAGACTGTCCTTGATGGCCTGGGTGCGCTGGGTGAGCATGGCGTCCTCCCTGNTGGGGTTATTACTTGCTCTTACTTTATCCTATTCTGTCGTGGTATCTACAAGAACAAGACAGACTGAATGACTCCACAGCACCTCCACCGATGGAGGCCCATCTGGGGGCCGGGTCGGCGCCGCGGGCNCCAGCCCGGCAACGGGCCCGCATCCGGCTCCGCTCAGAGCACCGTCGCCCCGGCCTCCTCCAGCGACTCCACCAGGGCCGGGGTCGCGGGGGCCGTGATCACCGCGGCGAAGTCGCGGACGTTGCCGTAGGCGTACGTGCCCCAGACGCCGAACTTCTCGGCATCGGCCACCAGGTAGGCCTCGCGCGAGCGCTCGAGGGCGCACCGCTTCACGATGCCGTCGTCGGCGTCGAAGGTGAGGACGTCGCCCGACGCCGCGTCCACGCCCAGCGCGGCGATGAACGCGCGGTCGAACCGCAGCGGCCCCAGCGCCTCCACGGTGCGCGCCCCCACGAAGCCGTTGAGCTCCCGGTTGACCGTGCCACCGGTGCCCACGGCCGTGACCAGCGGGTTCGCGGCGAGGATCTGGAGGATGTCGATCATGGTCGACACCACCTGGCAGCGGGTGTCCCCGGNCGCCAGGAGCTGCGCCAGGTAGTGGTTGGTGGACGAGACGTCGAGGAACACCGTGTCGCCGGGCTCGATGAGGCCGTAGGCCCGCTCGGCGATGGCGCGCTTGGCGTCCGCGTTGATGTCCACGCGGTTGAGCACCACGCGCTCGAGGGGCACCTCCGGGCGTATGGCACCGCCGTAGACCTTCTTGGCACGCCCCTCCTCCNCCAGCTGCTTGAGGTCCTTGCGGATGCAGTCCTCGCTCACGTCGAAGCGCGCCGCGAGGTCGTCCACGGCCACGCGGCCCTGCTCGGCGATGAGGTCGGCGATGGCGTTCTGCCGCTCCTGGAGAAACACCGGGCACCCCCTTTGCCGTTGTTCACGTATTGTTTTGTCCGATTTTATCGTATTTGGACCGCGGCGACCCGGGCTCCCCGCAAACGGTGGGCCCGCGGCGGGAAAACCGGCCTCTGACCCGTGGCCGGGGCGGCTATACTACGAACCGTCTGCGCCGGCGACGGGCCGGCAGCCTCACTACATGAGAAGGGACATCGATGAAACCCCGACCTCGCAGTCGATGACCCCTCCCGCGTGACTCCGAGACCGTTCGGACACCGGGCGAGGGGTGTCCGGCCGCCCACGGGCGGCACCGTGACAGGGCGAGACCCTGGACCACGAAGGAGCACGCATGATCTACCTGTCCCAGATGCTGGGCCTTCCCGTCGTCGACTCCGAGGGCGAGCAGGTCGGCACCGTCAACGACCTGGGCATCGCCACCGGCGAGGTCTTCCCCCGGGTCACCTCCCTGGCCTTCGTGGGCCCGGGCAAGACGCCGTTCATGATCAGCTGGCGCAAGTACGTGGAGGACTTCGACGGCGACGCCGTGCGCCTCAAGGTGCCCGCCACCGACATCCGCTTCTCCTACCTGCAGCCCGAGGAGGTCCTCATCAACCGGGACCTCATGAACAAGCAGATCGTGGACACCCGCGGCCTGCGCGTGGTGCGCGTGAACGACCTCAAGCTCTCAGACTCCGGCTCGTCGCAGCTGCGCCTCCTCGGCGCCGAGGTGGGCGCCCGCGGCGTGCTGCGCGGCCTCTCCCCGCACCTGGAGTCGCTGGCGGTCAAGGTGGGGCGCGTCTTCGGCCACGAGCNCCCCGAGAAAATCATNGCCTGGAGCTACATGGACCTCCTCGACCGCGAGCTCTCCGACGTGCAGCTCAACGTGAGCCACAAGACCCTCGACGACATGCACCCCGCCGACATCGCCGACATCCTCGAGCAGCTCGACCCACGCCTCCGCGGCCAGGTCTTCGCGCAGCTCGACGACGTCCAGGCGGCCGAGGCCATGGCCGAGCTCGACGACGACGAGATGGCCGCCGAGATCATGGACGAGATGAACGCGGCCGACGCGTCCCGCATGCTCTCGGAGATGGACCCCGACGACGCCGCCGAGCTCGTGAGCGAGCTCGACTACGAGCGCGCCGAGACGCTCCTGCGCCTCNTGGGCGTGAAGGAGGAGCGGGCCATCCGCCAGCTCCTGGGCTACCGGGAGGACACCGCCGGACGCATCATGACCTCGGAGTTCATCGACCTGCCCCCCACCGCCACGGTGCGCGACGCCATCGAGGCCATCCGCTCGGTGGATACCGAGGAGGTCGAGACCGTCAACTACATCTACGTCACCGACGCCGACCGCCGCCTCCTCGGCGTGCTCTCCCTGCGCACCCTGCTCATCGAGCCCATGGAGGCCACCCTCTCCTCCATCATGGAGACCGACGTCATCTGCGCCGACCCCGAGGACGACCAGGAGGACGTGGCCGAGGCCATCTCCAAGTACAACCTGCTCGCCATCCCCGTGGCCACCGACNAGCGCCGCATCGTGGGCATCGTCACGGTGGACGACGCCCTCGACGTCCTCGAGGAGGAGCACGAGGAGGACCTCCAGCTCGCCGGCGGCCGCTCCGACTNCGACCCCGACCGACCCACCCACGACCTGCGCTGGCTCCTCGGCAGCCAACTGTGGTTCTTCCTGTGGGTGGTGGGCGCCTGCGCCANGGCCGCCGTCGGGGGCGTGCTCGGCATCGGCGAGCCGGCCNTCGTGGCGTCGGTGGCCCTGCCGGTCTGCCTCCTCATGGCCGACGACATGGTGGGCTACGTGGTCGGCTTCTTCATCGAGTTCGACCCCGACGACGAGGACGCCCCGTCCACCGGCGCCTTCATCGCACGCGGCCTGGGCATCGCCCTCGTGTACCTGGCCCTCGTGGTGCTCGTGGCCGCCGGGTTCGGCGAGCTCGTGCCCCAGGCGCCGGCCACCGCCGCCCTGCTCGACGGCTTCTGGGCCGCCGCGGCAGCATCGCTCGTGAGCTACGTCACAGCGCCTATCTACCTGCGGGTGCTCCGCGTGCGCGACGACCGCGGCAAGGACGTCTCGCGCCTCTCGCTGCGCATCTGCGCCCTGCTCGTGGCCATCGCGGTGTTCTGCGCCGTGGCGCTGCCCATGATCTGGGTCCAGGGGTAACCCGTGGCCGCCCTCAGGAAGCGGGACCAGTCCCCGCAGACCACCCCCGACAAGGGCCGCGACGGCGGCCGCGCCATGCGCGTGGGCACCGTGCTCGCCGCCATGGGCCCCGGCCTCATCGCCGCGCTCTCCGGCACCGACGCCGGCGGCATCGCCACCTACTCCNACGCAGGCGCCNNCTTCGGCTTCGGCCAGCTCTGGNCCGTGCCCATCATGGGGTTCCTCATGNTCGTGGTGCAGGAGACGGCCGCCCGCATGGGCTGCGTCACCGGCAAGGGCTTCGCCAGCCTCATCCGTGAGCAGTTCGGTGTGCGCCTCTCGGCCTTCGCCATGCTCGCGCTGCTCGTCTCCAACACCATGGTCACGCTGTCCGAGTTCGCCGGCATCGCCAGCGGCATGGCGCTGTTCGGCATCCCGGCCACGGTATCCGTGCCGGCGGCGGCCATCGTCATCTGGCTGCTCACCATGAGCGGTAGCTACAAGCGCATCGAGAAGGTGCTGCTGGCCATCTGCTGCGTGTTCATCACCTACGTGGTGGCCGGCTTCATGGTTGGCCCCGACTGGGGCGACGCCCTCAACGCCACCCTCGTGCCCCGGCTCCAGGCCACGCCCGAGTACCTGAGCCTNCTCGTGGCAAANATCGGCACCACCATCGCGCCGTGGATGATCTTCCTCGCGCAGTCCAACGTGGTGGACAAGAACGTGGGCGCCTCAGAGATCCCCTTCCAGCGCATCGACACCGCCACCGGGGCCATCCTGGCCTCCGCCATCTCCTGGTTCATCATCATGGCCACCGGCGTGACCCTGCACCCGGCGGGCATNGCCGTGGACGACGCCGCCCAGGCGGCCCAGGCCCTCGTGCNCATCGCCGGCGCCTACGCCGAGAAGCTCTTCGGCCTGGGGCTCGTGGGTGCCTCGGTGCTGGCCGCCTCCGTNCTGCCGGGCATCACCTCGAGCGCCGTGTGCGAGGCCTTCGGCTGGGAGCACGGCGCCGACCACACCTGGGGCGAGGCGCCGGTGTATCGCGGCATCATCACCGCCATCATCTGCCTGTCGGCCGGCGTGGTGCTCATCCCCGACGTGGACCNCTTCGGCATCATGATGGCCGCGCAGGTGGTCAACGGCGTGCTGCTCCCGGTGCTCATGGTCTACATGGTGCGCATCGCCAGCGACCGCAGGATCATGGGCCGCTACGTCAACGGCCGCGTGTGGACGGCCATCACGTGGGCCACCATCGGCGTCATCGCGGCCCTCACCGTGGTGATGTTCGTGCTGCAGGCCCTGGGCTACTGAGCCCCCGTCCCAATGGTCGGACACTTTTGTCCCACATTGGCCGGTCGCCCCGGCCGGTCGCACCCCCAGGTGCACCGGGCGGTCCCGCGGCCCTTCGCCCCCTCAGCACCTGAACACGGTTGAGGGCGCCTCTCTCCGCGCCTGAACGCACCTGAGGGCGGATTCCGCCTCCCTGAACGTCGATGAGGGCGACTCCGGCACGTTTCCGCGCTGGAAGTCGCCCTCAATCGCATTCAGGTGCCGATGGGGGGTGCCGGAGGGCGGCAACGATAAGGGGTAGCGCCCTACTCCGCGGCGGACACCTTGGCCCAGTCGGCCTCGAAGGCGGCCAGACCGGCGTCGGTCAGCGGGTGGTGCAGGCACTTCTCCATGGCGGCGAAGGGCACGGTGGCGATGTCGGCACCGAGGAGGGCGGCCTGGGTCACGTGGTTGGGGGTGCNCAGGCTCGCCGNGATGATCTCGGTGTGCTCGGGGCCGTAGTAGTTCTTGACGGCGGTCACGATGGCGGAGAGCTGGTCGATGCCGTCCTCGGCGATGTCGTCGAAGCGACCCACGAACGGAGAGACGTAGCGGGCACCGGCAGAGCAGGCCATGAGGGCCTGGGGCACGGTGAAGATGAGCGTCATGTTGACGTCGACGCCGTGCTTCTTGAGCTCCTTGGTGGCGGCAAGGCTCTCGGCGCAGATGGGCAGCTTCACCACGATGTTGGGGGCGAGGGCGGCCAGGCGCAGGCCCTCGGCCACCATCTCCTCGGTGGTGGTGGCGNTGGACTCGGCGGACACCGGCACNTCGGGGCAGGCCTCGGCGATCTTGACCATGTGGGCCTCGAAGTCGGCGAGCTTGCCGCCGGTCTTGGCGTAGAGGGAGGGGTTGGTGGTCACGCCGGCGACGCAGCCCCAGCTGTAGGCGGTCTTGATCTGATCGAGGTCTGCGGTGTCGATGAAGAACTTCATGATGTGTCCCTTCTCGGAAGTGCCGGGTCACGACGTTGGTACCCAGCCTGATTGGTTGAAGAACCCACCCGGGTCGGCTGACGGCCGACCGGTCGTGACCGCGGGCTACCCCGCGACGATGGCGATGCCGGAGCTGGTGCCGATGCGGTCGGCGCCTGCCTCAACCATGGCGGCGGCCTCCTCGGCGGTGTGGATGCCGCCCGAGGCCTTGACCTTGCAGGCGTCGCCCACGGTGGCGCGCATGAGCGCCACGTCGCCCACGGTGGCGCCACCGGTGCCGAAACCGGTGCTCGTCTTCACGAACGCGGCCCCGGCCTCCACAGAGAGGCGGCAGGCGCGTGCGATCTGGGAGTCGTCGAGGTAGCAGGTCTCGAGGATGACCTTGACGCAGCGGCCCTGGGAGGCACGCACCACCGCGGCGATGTCCTCGCGCACGGCGTCGTCCGCACCCTCGAGCAGCCAGCCCACGTTGAGGACCATGTCCACCTCGTCGGCGCCGTTGTCCACGGCCCACTTGGCCTCGTAGGCCTTGGGATCGGTGGCCATGGCGCCCAGGGGGAAGCCCACCACGCAGCAGGTCTTTACGGGGGTGCCGGCGAGGCGCTCGGCCACCATGGGCACCCAGCAGGTGTTCACGCACACCGAGGCGAAGCCGTGCTCGACNGCCTCGTCGNAGAGGNGGGNAACGTCGTCGCNGGTGGCGGTGGCCTTGAGGANGGTGTGGTCGATCAACGCGTTCAGGTTCACGGGACCTACCCCTTTCCACAGTTGGTGTCAGTGGTTATCAGTACTTGAATAGGCGAAGTGACAGATGGGCCGGGCACCTCTGTCACGCGTGTCGCGCGGCGGGCGGCTAGNCCAGCGCCTCGGCGACCNTGGCCGCGAGGGCGTCGGCGGTCAGGCCGTACTCCTCCTGCAGGAAGGAGGCGGGGCCCACCTGGCCGAAGCGCTCCTCCACGCCGTGGCGCACGAGCGGCACGGCGATGGCGCGCTCCGCCATGACCTCGGCCACGGCAGAGCCCAGGCCGCCGATGACGTTGTGGTTCTCAAAGGCCACCACGGCCTTCTTGCCGGCGGCCTCGGAGACGAGCAGGTCCACGTCCAGCGGCTTGATGCAGAACATGTCCACCACCTCGACGGAGACGCCCTTCTCAGCCAGGGCCTCGGCGGCGTCCAGCGCGTCGGAGACCAGCTGGCCGGCGGTCACCACGAGGATGTCGGTGCCCTCGCGCACCACGTTGCCGCGGCCGATCTCGAAGGTGGAGCCGGGGGCGTAGACGTCGCGGACGGCCTTGCGGTTGCCGCGCACGTAGTGCACACCGGTGCCCAGGCCGGCGAACTCCCGCACGATCCAGGCCATCTGGGTGGCGTCGGCGGCGTNGGCCACCGCNGCCCCGGGGAGGGTGAGCATGAGCGCCACGTCCTCGTAGGTGGTGTGGGTGCCGCCGTTGGTGGCCANGGTGANGCCGGGGTCGGAGCCGTAGANGTTGAGGGCGTTGNCGGCATAGGCGCCGGAGAGGAACACCTGGTCGAAGGCACGGCGCGTGGCGAAGGGCCCGAAGGTGTGGNAGAACGGCACGAAGCCCTCGGAGGACATGCCGGCGGCGATGCCCATCATGTCGGCCTCGGCGATGCCGCACTGCACGAAGCGGTCGGGGTTGGTCTTGGCGATCTTGGTGAAGCCGCTGGCGCCGCCGAGGTCGGCCTCGAGGGCCACCACGTCGTCGCGCTCGGCCATGAGCTCCTGGAGGGTGGAGACCACCACGGCGCGGAGCTCGGTCCCCATCTGGGAACGGTCCTTGGCGAGGGTGAACATCAGGCTCGGCTCCCTTCGATGACGGCCTCGAGCTCGGCGATGGCGGCCTCGGCGGCCGCCCTGGCCTCGGCGTTGAACTTCACGGAGTGGTTGTCCATCAGCTGCTCGAAGTAGGGGACGCCGGCGCCCTTGACGGTGTCCATGACGATGGCCACAGCGCTGTCATCGGTGTGCTTGGCGCAGGTGATGGCGGCGTCCAGGGCCACGACGTCCTGGCCGTTCACGCGCTGGGTGGCAAAGCCGAAGGCCCGCATCTTCCCAGCGATGTCGAAGGGGTTCATGACGTCGGCGGTGTAGCCGTCGAGCTGCTTCTTGTTGTCGTCGATGATGACNATGCAGCGGTTGAGGCGGTTGTGGGCGATGAACTGGAACGCCTCCCAGCACTGGNCCTCGTTGAGNTCGCCGTCTCCCACGATGAGGTAGGTGTAGGCGTCGGAGCCCTTGAGGCGGTTGGCGTAGGCGATGCCCGCGGCGGTGGAGCAGCCNTGGCCGAGAGACCCGGTGGTCATGTCCACACCCGGGGTCTTGAGGCGGTCGGGGTGGCTCGGCAGGTCGGTGTGGCCCTGGTTGAGCGTGAGCAGCATGTCACGGCCGAAGAACCCGCTCTCGGCGAGGGCAGCATACCAGGCGGGGCCGGCGTGACCCTTGGAGAGGACCACGCGGTCGCGGCNCTCCCAGCGGGGGTTCTCGGGGTCGTAGGCCAGGACCTTGCTGTAGAGCAGGGCCATGAGGTCGGCTATGGAGAAGGACCCNCCCAGATGGCCGGACCCCAGGGGNAGCAGCATCTCGAGCACNTCGCGGCGGATCTTGGCCGCGAGGGTGGTCACGCGCTCCAACTCTTCTGCCTGCATCGTATCTCCTTTCTTTAGATAGCAAAGGCGGGCGGTNCTGGAGGGCCGCCCGCCTGGGGCTCTCATCAGGTAGTCGCGGCCCAGATCAGGGGCCGCACTGATCCTGCGTTGTGGTGGGTGGGGCGCCCGCGCCTACTCGGCGTCGAACTTCGCCTTGAGCTTGTCGCGCAGCTCGTTCTTGTCGACGATGTTCACGAGGACGACCTTCTGCTCCTCGGGGATGTCGTTGACGAAGCTCTCGAGGTCGCGGCCGATGACGAAGAGGTCGGCGGCACCGGGCTGGACGTCGGAGATGGTGGTGTGGTCCACCGTGACGTCGGTGCGGCCGAGCTCGGCCAGGACGTCGTCGATGTTCATCTGGACCATCAGACTGGAGCCGAGGCCGGAGCCGCAGGCGCACATGATCTTGGAGATAGCCATGGTGGTGACTTCCTTTCCATTGCTTGCGCCCTGGGGCGCCGGGTTGTAGGTACGGGTTCCATCGTGGAACTTTGATGCGTCCACGGTGTGGAGAAATCGGCGGGGGCGCCTTCCGGGCCGGTGNGGCTCAGGGCGCCCCCGCCGGGAGTGCACGGGCAAGGAGCCTTACTTGGCCTCCTCGGCCTTCTTGGGCGCCACGAAGTTGTAGACGATGGGCGCCAGGTAGCAGACCACGCAGATGATGAGCAGCGGCATGCCGGGGACAATCTGGGCGAGGTTGCCGAAGGCGATGCCCAGGATGGAGAAGTCGAAGTCGGAGAAGGTGGCGCTAGTGAAGCCGAGGGCGGTGAAGACGGGCATGCACAGAGCCGGCAGGAAGGTGATCAGCAGGCCGTGCACGAAGGAGCCGGCCACGCAGCCCTTGATGCCGCCGCGGGCGTTGCCGAAGACGCCGGCAGTGGCGCCGCAGAAGAAGTGGGGGACGACGCCGGGGAGGATCAGAGCGACGGGCACCAGGGAGGCGTTNATGGCGCCGAGGATCACGAGGCCCACGATGCCGGCCACGAAGGAGACCAGGAAGCCGATGATGACGGCGTTGGGGGCATAGGGGAACGCGACGGGGCAGTCGATGGCGGGCACGGCGCCGGGCACGAGCTTGGTGGCGATGCCCTTGAAGGCGGGGACGATCTCGCCCACGACGAGACGCACGCCGGAGAGGATGATGTACACGCCGCCGGCGANGGCCANNNCGGAAGTGAGGGCCCAGACNAGCCAGTTGGTGTGGGTCTCGGTGCCCACGTTGAGGAGATCGTTCAGGTACTGGAACTGGGTGGGGTCGGCGTCGAGGATGCCGCGGCCCACGGCCACACCGGTGACGACGATGAAGAACACCATCATGGTGATNGAGATGGAGACCNCGGTGTCACGCAGGAAGGTGAGTCGCTTGGGGAAGTTGATGTCCTCGGTGNAGGTGCCGCCCTCGAAGAACTTGCCCACCCAGCCGGAGATGGCGTAGCCGATGCCGCCAAAGTGGCCGAGGGCGATGGCGTCGGTGCCGGTGACCTTGCGGAAGGTGAACTGGCAGAAGAACGGCGAGAGCACCATGATCAGGCCGAGCACGCAGCCGCCGGCCACGTAGAGGCCCCAGCCCTCGAGGCCGCCGATGGAGAGCACGACGGCGAGCATGCAGGCCATGTACAGGGTGTGGTGGCCGGTGAGGAAGATGTAGGGCATGCGGGAGAAGCGGGCGAGCACGATGTTGAGCACCATGCCCAGGCACATGATGATGGCCGTGGCCTGACCGAAGTCCTTGAGGGCCATGGACACGACGGCCTCGTTGTTGGGGACGACGCNCTGCATGTTGAAGGCGTAGTTGAAGACCTCGCCGAAGGCGAGCAGGGAGCCGCTCTGGAGGTAGGCGGCGCCGGCGGAGAGCACCAGGAAGCCCACGATGGTCTTGATGGTGCCGCTCACGACGTCCTCGACGGGCTTCTTCTGAAGCACGAGGCCGATGNGCGNGAGGAGGCCGACGAGGATCGCCGGAGTGGACAGGATGTTGACGAAGAAGTCGAGCACTGCCATCATCCGTCTCCTTTCTTGTCGCGTTGGTTCCTTACNCGTTTCCTATGGCTGCCGGCCCGGAGGCCGGATGATGCCCTGTCAGCCAGACGCNTCAGCGTCGTCGACGAACAGGCGGTAGGCCTCGTCGGCGTCGGCGGCGCAGGCCACGGCCTCGATGGTGGCCGGGTCGGAGAACATCGTGGCGAGCTCGNGCATGACCTCGATGTGGGAGTTGGAGTCGGTGGCGGCCAGCGTCACCAGAACGCGCACGCCGGGACCCTCGGGCTTGAAGAAGACCGGCTCGCGCATGACCGTGACGGCCAGCTGGGTCTTGAGGGCGCCCTGCTCGGGACGGGCGTGGAGAAGGGCGAGGTCGGGGCAAATCACGAAGTACGGGCCGAACTCGGCGGCGTTGTCGATGATGCCCTGGATGTAGCGGTCCTCCACGAAGCCACCGTCCACCAGGGGGGTGACGGCCACCTTCACGGCCTCCTCCCAGGAGTCTGCCCCCTCCCAGATCTGGACGTTCTCGCGCTTGAGCATGGACTCGATAGCGTTGNCCATGGCGCCCCTTTCCTCTTCAGACAACTTAATGATGCTTGGACAGCCCTGACAATGACAGGACTTCCTAGATTTTTCCTGTTTCTTCCGGTTTTCTCCCGCGAACGGTTGGTATTTGACGATGAACGGTAGATGAATCAGGAAGAAGCTGGAAAAAACGGCATGCAGAGACTAAATTGAGTCTCGAAACAGTCTGCTTTTCCCGGTTTCTCACCCCAACCCGCCGCCAACCGCCTGAGGAGCCCCGTGTTTCCCAAAGAGCGCCGCCGCGCCATGGCCGCATACATCGACGCCGAGGGCCACGCCACCGTGGAGGAGCTGGCCCAGCGGTTCTCCGTCTCGGTGGATAGCATCCGCAAGGACCTCCAGGTCCTGGCGGCGGAGGGGGTCTGCCGNCGCGAGTACGGCGGCGCCACCCGGATCGACCGGCCCGAGCCCGAGCCCGCCAGCGAGGCGGCCCTGCTCCACGGGGCCCTCGACCTCGCCGAGGAGGACNCCGCCGAGCACAGTCGCAGGGCCGTGGCCGCCCGCGCCTACATGGAGATCGCCGACGGCGACGCCATCTTCCTGGACGTCTCCAAGACCTGCCTCTACATCGCCGAGCTTCTGGCCGCGGGCGACAAGCGCTGCATCGTGACCACCAACATGATCGACATCCCCACGGTCCTGGCCAAGAACCCCAAGGTAACGGCCTTGGCCACCGGCGGGTACCTCNCCCCCGACATGCGCGGCTTCACCGGCCCCACCACCATCAGCCTGCTCGAGCCGCTCCTCTTTGAGAAGGCCTTCGTCTCGTGCTCGAGCATCTCGCTGCAAAAGCACGCCGTCATGGCCGACGTCATGGACGACGGCCTGGTGAAGCAGCGCGCCATAGAGAACGCCACCTACAGGTTCCTGCTGGCCGAGGACTGGAAGTTCTCCAACCGGGCCGGCTACCGCTTTGCCTCCATCCGGGACTTCACGGCCGTGGTCACCAACGAGAGCGACGTGGCGGTGCTGGGCCAGATCGCCTCCATGGGGATCCCCACGCTCTGCTAGGGGTGGGCGGGACGCCGCGCTCCTGCCGCGACTCCGCTGCCGCCATCGCCGCTATCCCGCTGTCCCCGGGCCTGCCACTGCGCGTGCCCCCCCTGCGCCAACTCATGTAGAGTGAAATAGAGCACGTGACAGATGGCACCGTCCCCCGTNACACGAATGAGGGAGGCAACGTGGTGGCCATTTCCCGGCGGCACCTCATGGCAATTGCCGGCCTGTTGGCTGGCGGCGCCCTAGCCTCATGCGGGCAGGGCGCCCAAACCGAGACAGCGCGCTCGCCGAACGCGGGCGACGGCGACGCCTCCCAGGCGCAGACCGGCGGCGAGGGTGCAGCGGCCGGAACATCCGAGGGCGAGGCGGTCTTCTCGCAAAGGGAAGGAGAGCAGCTCCTCGTGATCGCTAAGGTGCTCGACAGCCCCCGACTCGTGGTTGGCTCCTACGTGCTCGTGACGTTTCGCAATGCCGTAGCTGACGCAACCGTATCGCCCGGCACCCTCATCACCTGGATGAGCACCCTCGCACCCGAAACCCTGGGCTACATATCTGCGTGGGACCTGCGCGTCAAATCGACAAGCAAGTAACTCCCCGCGCCTGAAAGCCGTTGAGGGCGCCCTCAACGGCTTTCAGGCGCGGGGGCAGACCCCGGGCTATCGCACGGAGGAGGGAGACTGCACCCATGGCATCGTTTTCCAAGAAGCGCCTTCTTGTCGCAGCCGGCCTTGTGGTCCTCCTGATGCTTGCGCTCTTCTCGCCACCGCCCAGCTGCTCGTCCAGCCCGAGCATCGACAGCATGGTCAAGATTGCATCCACCGGCGAGGTCGTAATGAAGGGCGTGCAGGACGAAAAGTACCTGGTAGTTGCGAGAGTGCTGGACAGCCACTCCNTCAACAAAGGCATCTGCGTGCTCGTGACATTCAAAACCGACGAGCCGTCAGTTCAAGACGTCATGGCGACCCTGGAGAAGGGCGACATCATCACATGGACACACCTCTATCCCTCGGACACCTCCGGTTACGTAAGCGGCTGGGAGCTCGCCAAAGGCTACGACGAAGCCGGGGCGCTGCTCGGCACGCCCTTGGAACGCTTTGACAGCTAGAGCCTCGGCAGCAAGCGATAGCCCAACAACAAGCGGCGAGACCATCGGATGGGACCTGCGCGTTGAGCCAACGAGCGAGTAACCCGCTCCCGTCNTGCCCCCTGCGCCTGATTGGGAGTGCCCTCAATCGCTTTCAGGCGCAGGGGGTGGGCGGGGCGCAGGTAGAGCGCCCTACGGGATCCAGCGGAACGCCCTCACCACAAGGGCGACCTGCCCACGCTCCTCTCCTTGGGCCGCAGCCGTCTTTTTGTTCGCCTCAATCCATCGCCGCACAAAGGACTCCAGCTCCTCCTTGAGCAAGGCAGCCTCATCAACTGTGAGGGCAAGAACCGTGTCCACCCCCACCTCGGCCTCGATCCAGGCGTCGGACAAGTTGTCTTTGCTTGCCAGATACCGGTCGTAGGCGTCTCCATAGGCGCTGTTTGCGGCCTGGAACAAAGAGGCCTCCTCGTGCCCTTCCAACCGGCTCTCCCCATCAACCGCTCGCCACCAGCTTTTTCTCTTATCGCCATCAGGNCGCTCGGCCCTCTCCACAAGCCCCCCGTCGACCAGGCAGCCAATGTGGTAACTCGCGCTTCCNGGAGCNATGGAGAGCGCCTTTNCCACANCGCCGACAGTNGCCTCCCCCGCGTTTCGCAAAAACGCCAGCACGCGCAACCGCTCCGCATTGCCGAGCGCCCTGAGTCGCAGATGGACGTCCCTCTTTCCTTCCATGGAGCCCCTCCGAGAAGTATATGTGCAACACATATTGTCTTTATTTGAAAGACACCCTACCATGAGGATACGGCACCCGAGAGAGACGCTCGCAAAAACCCGCACAAGGGAAAGACCGATGACCCTACCCAAGAACACGGCCCGATGGCTCGGGTCCTATGCGGTCGGACTGCTGGCGGACCAAGCCTATTACCTCAGCCTGTCGTGGTATGCGGCCGCATTGACCCCGGACCCGATGGTCGTGGGTACGGTCATGGGCATCGGCAGCCTCCCAAGAGCCCTGCTCCTGCTCCCCGGAGGAATGCTCGCAGACCGCTTTGGGACAAAAAGGGTCGCGACCATATCCAGCGCTCTCAAGGCGGCGGTGATTTTCATCGCGTGTCTTAGCGCAGCTCGCTCTGGCGCCGAGACCGTGACGGGCCTCGCGATGACCGCAGTCCTTGTCGGCGCCTTCGACGCGATCTTTCTTCCCGCCATCCAATCCATGCCGTGGGCAGTGGCGGAGCCCTCCCGGGTTCCCATGGTCCAGAAGCAGTTCTCGGTGGTGCAGCGGTGCGGCGTGGTGCTTGGCCCGGCACTTGCCGGCCTTATGCTCGCCCAATGGCCCGTGGCGCTCGTATNTGGGGCCATCGGCGCCTGCTTTGCGCTGTCCGCCGTCGCCTTGAACTCGGTGACGACCAGAACCGGACCCGACGACATCGACGCCCACCCTCAAAAGGGAACCCTGCGAACGCTCGTCGAACTCATGCAAAAAAGGCCGTGCCGAGCCATGCTCGCACNTGTGGCCGTATCCGAGCTCGTCTGCTCCGGGGCCTTCTCCACGGGCATAACGCTCCTCGTGGACTACCGTGGATGGGGGGCGGCGACCATGGGGNTGCTTGNGACGGCCTATNGCGCCGGGTCCGTGGCAGGGGCCGCCGCCTCCCTCACGTCGAGAGGCCGCCACCCCCTGGGCCTCGTTGTGGCGGCTTCCATGACGGTCATGGGGATCGCCCTCTGCCTCGTTGCCGCATCCCCCTCCGCCGAGCTGGCAGCCGCAGGGGTCGCCCTNTCGGGGGCCGCCGCCGGAGAAGCCTCCGCGTTTCTCACCGCCAGCTACCTCGGGTCGGTCGAATCGGGGGAAGGAGGTCGGTCCATGGCCGTCCTAAGCCTCGCCTCTTTTGGGACGGCCTCCCTGTCCTCGTTCCTCTGCGGGGCCATCGCCCAGGCGTGGGGTGCCGCCGCCGTCTTCACCGTGTTCGGGTTCGCCCTTGTCGCCATCGCGGTATGGGCCGCCCGCTGCGCCGCCCTTCGAATCCCCGTCTGACGGCAGGTGGGCCCGCGGCCCCGATCAAAGAAGGGGTGCCCCGTCACCAGGGGCACCCCTACGGCCGTGCTTCATGTCTCGGAGCGCCCTAGTCCTCCAGGGCGGCGAGGATCTTCTTGCCCAGCTCGTCGCACTCCTCGGGGGTGAGGGCCACGCGGCCGGGGTTCATGGCAAAGACGTCGCCCCACTCGTACTCGTCNTTCTCGTACTTGGGCACCAGGTGGAAGTGCAGGTGGTGCATCAGGTCGCCGTAGGCGCCGAAGTTGATCTTCTGCGGGGCGAAGGCCTTGTGGAGGGCGGCGGACACGCGGCGGACGTCGGCCATGTAGGCCAGGGCCTCGTCCTCGGTGAGGTCGGAGATGTCGTCCACATGCTGCTTGGCGGCNACGATGNCGCGGCCCGGGTGGCTCTGCTCCTTGAACAGGATGAGGTTGGAGTTCTCGAGCTCGGCCAGGGGGATGCCGTAGGCGTCCATGAGGCTGGGGTCGTCCCAGGCCGTGCAGTAGGCGCACTTCTCGTCTTTCATGGGGACCTCCTTACGGGGTTGGTTGCGAGGGGTCGAACGTGGGCGGGACGGGGACGGCGGCACGGGGCCGGGGCCTCCCCTACTCCGCCCGGGCGCCGGCGTGGGCGGCCTTGAGGCGGGCCACCTTGGAGCGGTGAGCGTTGAGGACCAGGGCGTCCACCAGGCCCACGACGCCGAAGCAGGCCATGACCACGAGCACCGTGGCCAGGGAGCCCACGGCCTGGAGCAGCACGCCGGAGCCGATGGAGCCCACGAGGGCGGCGAAGATGCCGTAGGAGTTCACGACGGCCAGGTTCTCGGCGAAGTTGGCCTGGCCCCACACCTTGCGCACCACGAAGGCCATGGTGACGATGACCGCGCCCCAGGCGAGGCCGGTGACCAGGCATCCCGCCACCTGGACGGCGATGGAGCCGGCGACCTGGGCCGCCAGCATGATCAGCGCGCCGGCGATGGAGAGGCAGGCAGTGCCCACCATGAACGGGGCGCGGCCGATGCGGTCGAGCAGGGTGCCGCCGATGGGGCGCCCGAGGCCGCTGCCGATGTTGACGAAGCCGATGACGAAGGCGGCGGTCACGGCGTCGGCGCCCAGGCTCGTGGGAAACTCGCGNCCGATGCCGGTGGTGGCCATGCCCACGGCGCCGAGCAGGAACATCCACAGGTAGAAGAGGTAGAACGTGGGGTCGCGGAAGAGCCCCGACGTGGGCACGTCCTGGGTGCCGGCGGCGTTGCCGGCGTTGTCNCCCGCGGCGCGGGAGACGGGCAGCTCGGCGGCCTCCTCGGGGGTGGGCATGTGGATCACGATGGAGCTGGCGAAGACGAGGGCCGAGAAGACCACGGCCATGGCCACGAACACGATGCGCCAGTCGGTCACGGTGTAGAGCTGGGTGAGCACGGGGCCAAGGACGAAGCCGCCCAGGCCGTAGCCCATGAGGCAGATGCCCTGGGCCATGCCGGTCTTGTCGGGGAACCACGCGGTGACGGTGGGCACGATGACGTTGTAGACGAAGCCGATGCCCACCGAGGCCACGATGCCGTAGGTGAGCCACACCACCGGCAGGCTGGCGGCGCCGTCGGCGAAGGCGGAGCCCACGAAGCCCACCAGGAGGAAGGCGATGGCCACGGTCATGACGAACCGCACGTTATGGCGCTTGAGGAGCTTGCCGGCCACGAGGTTGCCCACGGTGAAGGCGATCATGGACAGGGCGAAGATGGTGGTCAGGCCCGAGACCGACNAATCGAACTGGGCCTTGAGCGGTGCCATGACCACGGAGTAGCCGTAGATGAGGCCGAGGAACAGCAGGGTCACCGTGCCCACGACCAGGATGGGGATGCGCTTGCGCATGGGTCCTCCTCGGGGTTAGTCCAGGTGGTTGACGGGGTAGCGGATGGGCTCGCCGCAGGCGAAGGCCACGGCCTCCTCGGCCACCTTGGTGTTGAGCTCGTCGGCGGCCTCCTCGGAGTACCAGGCCATGTGGGGCGTGACGAGGAGGTTCTCGTGGGCGAACAGGGGGTTGCCCGNGGCCGCGGGCTCGTTCTCCATGCAGTCGAGGGCGGCGCCGGCGATCTGCCCCTCGGTGAGGGCCACCTCGAGGTCGGCCTCGTTGACGATGCCGCCGCGGGCCACGTTGATGAGGTAGGCGGTGTCCTTCATGCGGGCGAAGGCGTCCTTGTTGAACATGTCCATGGCGTGCTCGGGCGGGCAGTGCACGGAGATGACGTCGGAGCGGNCCATGAGGTCGTCGAGGTCCACCTGCTCCACGAAGGAGAACTCCTCGCCGGGGGTGAAGTAGGGGTCGTAGCCGATCACCTTCATGCCCAGAGCGTGGGCGCGCTTGGCGAACTCGCGGCCGATGCGGCCGAGGCCAATGACGCCGCAGGTGAGCTCGGAGAGGCGGTGCACGGGCACCGAGCGGGTGTAGTCCCAGCCCTCGGTCTTGGTACGGTCGTTCATGAGGACCACCTTGCGCAGGAGGGNCATCATGAGGGCGNTGGCCTGGTCGGCCACCTCGTTCATGCCGTAGTCGGGCACGTTCTCCACCTGCACGCCGTGCTCGGTGCAGGCCTCGACGTCCACGTTGTTGACGCCCACGCCGTAGCGCACCACGAGCTTGAGGTTGGGCAGGGCCTCCACGACGCGGCGCGTGATGGGGGCGTACTGGTTGAGGAAGATCTCGCCGTCGGCGCAGCGCTCGATGACGTCGTCCTCGGTGGCGCACTGCTCGAGGCGGAAGGGCACGTCGGCNTCCTCCAGGATGCGGCGCTCGGTGTCGNTNTCNGCGTGATCGTTGTCGGTGATGATGACCTGCATGGTCCAGGGGCTCCTTCCGGGGGCTTGTTCAGGGGGGGGCTTACTTGACGAGGTAGCCGCCGTCGACGGGGATGACCGCGCCGTTGAGGTAGTCGGAGGCGGCGGAGGCCAGGAAGATCGCGGCGCCCTTCATGTCGTCGCCGGTGCCCCAGCGGTGGGCCGGGATGCGGTCGGTGATCTCCTTGTAGCGGGGGTTCTCGGGGTCGGTGAGGGCGGCGTTCATGTCGGTGGCCATGTACCCGGGGGCGATGGCGTTGACATTGATGCCCTTGGAGGCCCACTCGTTGCAGAGGGCCTTAGTGAGCTGCGCGACGGCGCCCTTGGAGGCGGCGTAGGCCGGGACGGTGAAGCCGCCGAAGAAGGAGAGCATGGAGGCGAGGTTGATGATCTTGCCGTGACCCTGGGCGATGAAGGTGTTGCCGGCCAGCTGGCAGAGCTCGAACNTGGCGTTGAGGTTCACGTTGATGACCCAGTCCCAGTCCTCGAAGGGGAACTCCTCGGAGGGGTGGCNGGACTGCACGCCGGCGCAGTTGACGAGGATGTCGAGGCCGTCCATGGCAGCCACGGCCTCGTCGTAGGCCTCCTTGCACGCCACGCGGTCGCNGATGTCCACGATGATGCCGCGGCAGTCGAAGCCCTTCTTGCAGAACTCGTCGGCCACGGTCTTGGCGGACTCGCCGGTGCCGAAGATGGTGACGGAGNCGCCGGCCTCCATGAGGCCCTCGGCGATGCCGCGGCCGAGACCGCGGGTGCCTCCGGTGACGATGGCCTTCTTGCCGGTGAGGTCGAAAAGGGAAGTCATCTGTTCCTCCTCTGGGGTCGCGGGCNTGTGTCGGCCAGGCCCGGTGTCTGGTTATATATTTCTATGCATGTCCCCTTAGGTGTGGTTCAGACGGCAGACGGTATATTTCCCTCCGTGGACGGTAGTTCGAGCTCTTTTTCAATCTCATTTATAGATGCTGGACAGTTCCTAGCATCTACGTCATTTCAACTGTGGTTTTATGGGCTTCTCAGCTCGCTTCTTTTCAGGTTGTTCTCACGCGATAACGTTCACAGAAAAATGAGGGGCCTTCGGCAAAAAACCGCGATTCTCGTCCCCATCGCTCCCCATGAGTGGAAATATATAATCGCTGAGCCCAGAGGGGCACCTATGCGAAAGGAGTCGCACCATGTCCGACAAGGTCCTGCTCGTGGGTGAGCCCATGGGCCTGTTCATCGCCGACAACCCCGGCCCGCTCGACTCGGTGGGCAGCTACACGTTCGCCGTGGCCGGGGCCGAGTTCAACGTTGCCGTGGGCCTCACCCGCCTGGGGCACGAGGCGGCCTTCCTCACCAAGCTCGGCCCCGACCCCTTCGGGGCCCGCATCGTCAAGTCCATGGACGAGATCGGCATCGACACCAAGATGGTGATCAGGACCGACGAGCGCAACACGGGCTTCATGCTCAAGAGCCAGGTGACCGAGGGCGACCCCGAGATCTACTACTTCCGCGCAGGCTCCGCCGCCAGCACCCTCTCCCCCGAGGACCTCGCCGGCATCGACCTGTCCGAGTGCGCCATGGTGCACCTCACCGGCATCCTGCCGGCCCTCTCCGACCCCTGCCGCGCCGCCACCCTCGACCTCATGGGCAAGGCCCGAGACGCCGGCGTGACCGTGTCGTTCGACTGCAACCTGCGCCCGCAGCTCTGGCCCGACACTCGGACCATGGTCGNGACCACCAACACCCNGGCGGCGCTGTCCGACATCTTCCTGCCCGGCATCAACGAGTNCGAGGTGCTCCTCGGCACCCGCGACGAGCGCGAGGCCGCGGCCCGCTACCTCGAGGCCGGCTCCAAGCTCGTGGTGGTGAAACTGGGGGCCGACGGCGCCTACTACGCCTGCGAGGACGGGCGCGAGGGCTATGTGCCCGGCTTCCAGGTAGACGAGATCGTGGACACCGTGGGCGCCGGCGACGGCTTCGCGGCCGGCGTCATCTCGGCCCTGCTCGAGGGCCAGGACGTTGAGCAGGCCGNCACGCNCGGCTGNGCCATCGGCGCCATCCAGCTCACCAGCCGCGGCGACAACGAGGGGCTGCCCACCCGCGAGCAGCTCGACGCCTTCATGGCCGACCCGTCCCACGCACCCGTCAAGGAGTAAGCATGTACAAGGACAACCCCGCAGTCACCGCCGTGCTCGACCGGTTCGAGCAGATCGGCATCATCCCCGTCATCACCATCGACAACCCGGAGTTCGCCGTGCCCCTGGGCCGCGCCCTCGTGGCCGGCGGACTGCCCGCGGCCGAGGTCACGTTCNGNACGCCCTGCGCCNCCGANTGCATCCGCCGCATGGCAGAGGAGGTGCCCGACCTGCTCGTGGGCGCCGGCACCGTCATCGACGTGCCCACCACCGAGGCCGCCNTGGAGGCCGGCGCCAAGTNCATCGTGAGCCNGGGCATCGCCGAGGACTCCGTGCGCTGGTGCGTGCGCCACGAGGTCCCCGTGGTTCCGGGCCTCGCCACCCCGAGCGAGGTCGTGCGCGCCATCGACCTGGGCGTGGACCATGTGAAGCTCTTCCCCNCCTCCGTANTGGGCGGCACNGCCNTGCTGCACGCCATGAACGGCCCCTTCCCCGGCGTCAAGTTCATGTGCACCGGCGGCGTGAAGCCGGGCAACGCCCACGAGTACCTGGACGCCCCCAACGTCTGCTGCGTGGGCGGCACCTGGGTGGCCCNNGCCGACGTGGTGGCCGCCGGCGACTTCGCCACCGTGGAGCGCCTGGTGCGCGAGGCGGCGGCCCTGGTGCGGTAGGCGCTCGCTGCCGGGAACGACGCGCCACGGCGGCGTGTGACACCCGAGGTGTCCGACCAACGGGACGAAGGTTCGACATCTCCCAGGTGGAGCAACGGGGTCACAGCTCNGGCCGCGGCGCCCGCATCATAAGGAGGCATCTGAGAACGGGGGTGTGTATCGCCAGATACACACCCCCGTTCGAATTGCCTCCGCCGATGCGGGCGCCGCGGCCCCGGGAAACGAAGGCCCCTAGGCAAAGTAGTCGGGGTGGTCCGCCGTCAGGCGGTCGATGAANCGGCGATAACCCTTGAGATGGGCGTCCACCATGTCGTAGATATCCACCACGGGCACGTCGCCGGTCTCGAGGATGTCGAGGAGGAAGTCGTGCTCCCCCACCATGAGGTGCTCGTAGCCCAGGACCAGGCCCATGTAGCGCACACGGTCGAACTGCGCCGACACCATGCGGTTGGCCTCCCACACCAGCTCGTTACCGGTGTGGGTGTAGAGCAGGTGGTGGAACTCGTCGTCCACGGTCACCACGTCGCGCGGGTTGGCGCCCAGGCGGGCCATCTCCGCCTGCCGGGCGATGTTGGCCTCGTAGTCGGCATGCTGCCCAGGCGTGAGCCGGCCCTGCAGCTTGGCGATGAGCAGGGGTTCCACCGCCGTGCGGGCGAAGCGCCCCTGGGCGTGGACGTCCATGTCGATGAGGGAGACGAACGTGGCCCGCTTGGGCGCCACGAAGACCAGGTGCGCCTCGACGAGCCGCTTGACCGCCTCGTGCACCGGCGTCCGGGAGACCCCCATGCGCGCGGCGAGGTCCGGTTCCCGCAGGATGGNGCCCGGCGGCATGTACAGCATCTGGATGTTGNGGAGCAGCACCCGGTAGCACCAGTCGGCCGCCTGCTCCCGCGGCTCGCGGTCGAGCAGGTGCATGCACGAGGCGGCGTCGATGCTCGCCTCTATGCGCTGAGCGATACCCACGGGGCCCCTAGGCGTCGCCGAGCTCGGTGGGCCACACGCAGCCCTCGGGCACCGTGGCGTCGCCGGTGGCAATGTCCTCGGGCACGTTGGGGTCGCTGGCCAGGAGCTCGTCGANGGTCACGAGCTTGTAGCCGTCGGCCTGGAGGCGCTGGATGATGGTGGGCAGGGCCTCCACGTCCTGGTCGCGGTTCCCGCCGCCGTCGTGCATGAGGATGATGGACCCCGGCGTGATGTTGACCAGCGAGTTGTCCACAATGGTGGAGGCGCCGGGCCGCTTCCAGTCGAGGGAGTCCTGGTTCCAGAGCACCGAGAGGCTCATGAGCCCGCCGCTCTCCAGCCAGGTGCGCTCCTTGAAGTCGCCGTAGGGCGGGCGGATGACCGTGGTCTTGACGCCCGTGGCCTTCTCGATCTCGTCGAACGTGGCCTTGAGCTCGGACTGGAGCTTCTCGGCGCCCAGGGTGGGCAGCTGCTGGTGCGTCTGGGTGTGGCTGGCCAGCTGGCAGCCGGCGTCGACGATGGCCTTGGCCTGGTCGGGGTAGTTGNCGATGTTNTCGCCGAGGTTGAAGAAGGTGGCCTTGGCGTCGTACTGCTTGAGGATGTCCAGGTACTTCTGGGTGTACTCGGAGGGGCCGTCGTCGAAGGTGAGGGNCACGAGCTTCTCGCCGTCCNTGGGCTCCACGTTGCGGACGGGGATGACGCAGTTCTGGACCTCCTGGATGACGTCGCCCTGGGCGGTCTCGCCGGAGATGGAGCCGGTGCGCATCTCCACCTTGCCCACCTTGCCCCACTGGCTCACGTAGCTCACGGCGCCCCAGGTGCCGTCCATGACGAGCTTGGGCTGCTCCTCCTGCACCTGGGTGGTGTAGGGCTCGGTGGTGTCGGTGCCGTCGCCCAGCTCGATGGTCTCGCCGCCCTGGATGCGGTAGGCGCGGGCGTCGTCCACGGAAAGGTCGCTGTCGCCCACCTTGGCCGAGAAGGGGTTGCCCTCGCCCTGCTTGAGCACCTCGCCCTTGACGCTGAGCATGTCGCCGGGGGTGTAGGAGAGGCCCTTGTCGGCCATGANCTGCTCGATGGTGGTGCCCACCTTCACGGTGGCGTCGGACCCGTTGAGGCTGAACGTAACGCTGCGGTTGAGCCACGAGACGAGCGCCATGGCGCCGATGAGCGCGAACACCAGCACGATCACGAGGATGGCGCGGTTGCGCTTCTTGGGATCGAGGCGGCGGCGGCCCGAGCCGGGCTGCTCGCGCACGGGCTTGAAGC
>NZ_CAJMXC010000006.1:0-57573 GCF_905219715.1 Olsenella sp. CU969 | reverse complement strand
GGGGAGACCCGGGGGCCGGGGGCCGGTCGGGCGACCGCGGCGGCGGCCNCGAGGGGTCCGGAAGGGACGGGTCCCACCCGGAGGCGCGACGCACCCGCGACTCCAGCGGGCGCGAGCGGATCGAGCTGGGGCGGAGCGCCACCGAGCGCCTCAGGCCCGAGCGGGGGCCGGAGGTGCGCGAGCGTCGCGGCCCCTCGTCAAGGAACACCGGAAGGAGATAGCCCGTGGGTGATTCGCTGAACGTGGTCATCGCCGCCGGCGGCACCGCCGGCCACATCAACCCGGCCCTTGCCTTGGCCGAGGAGCTCCGNGNCCGGGGCNACCGCNTCANGTTCTTCGGCCAGACGGCCAAGCTCGAGGGGACCCTCGTGCCCGAGGCGGGCTTCGACTTCGTGCCCATCGAGGTGCGGGGCTTCGACCGCTCGCGGCCCTGGACGGCCGTCTCGGCCCTCGTGCGTACCAAGATGGCGGAGCGCGACGTCGCGGTGCACTTCGCCCGCACCGGCGCCCCCGACGTCGCCGTGGGCTTCGGCGCCTACGTGGAGGTCCCCCTGCTGTCCTGGTGCGCCGCGCATGGGGTGCCGGTCATCCTCCACGAGCAGAACTCGGTGCCGGGCCTCGCCAACAAGATGCTCGCCCCCAAGGCGGCCACGGTGGCCGTGGCGCTGCCCCAGGCCGTGAGGACGCTCTCCGGCCACGCCGGGGCCGGCACCAACGTCGTGGTGGTGGGCAACCCCGTCCGCCGCTCCGTCATCGAGGGCGACGGCGCCCGCGGCCGCGCCTCCCTCGGCATCCCCGACGACGCCCGGGTCCTCCTCGTCTTCGGCGGCTCCCTCGGCGCGGCGTCCGTCAACGACGCCATGGTGGCCCTCAAGGACGAGCTCCTGTCGCGTCCCGACCTCCATGTGGTCCACTCCTGCGGCCGCGACGGCTACGAGGCCACGGTCGAGGGGCTCCGCCTCACCGACGGGGAGGCGGCCCGCTGGCACGTGGTGCCCTACATCGCGGACATGGGCGACATGCTCGCCGCCGCCGACCTTGTGGTCTCGCGCGCCGGCGCCAGCTCCATAGCCGAGATCGCGGCCCTCGCGGTGCCCTCGGTGCTCGTGCCCTACCCGCATGCCACGGCCGATCACCAGACCACCAACGCGCAGTTCCTCGTGGGGGCGAAGGCGGCGGTCCTCGTCCGCGACGACGAGCTCTCCGACCCCTCCTTCCAGGGGTTGCTCACGGGCCTCCTCGACGACTGCGCGCGCCTGGACGCCATGCGGGCGGCCGCCCGCGGCCTCGCCCAGGACCAGGCCGCGGCGCGCCTGGCGGACCAAACGGAGAAACTGGGGAAACAGGGCCGCTAGCCGGCTCAGGGGCTACAGTCTTTACCGATACGGACACGGCTGTCGCGCCCCGCCCGGGGCGCTCGAGAGGGGCATCCATGACAGACAACGGGCTTGGCTTCGAGCGCGCCCACTTCATCGGCATCGGCGGCGCGGGCATGAGCGGCATCGCCCTCGTCCTCCACGAGCGCGGCTGCGCGGTCACCGGCTCCGACCTCAAGGAGTCCCGCTACGTGCGCGACCTGCGCGACGCCGGCATCGAGGTCGCCATCGGCCACCGGGCCGAGACGGTCGACGAGCACCGCCCCGACGTCGTGGTGACCTCAACGGCCGTGCCCGAGACCAACCCCGAGGTGGTGCGCGCCAAGGAGCTCGGCATCCCCGTGTGGCCCCGCGCCAAGATGCTCTCGGCGCTGTCCCGCGGCCGCCGTACCGTGGCCGTCGCCGGCACCCACGGCAAGACCACGACGTCGTCCATGACGGCCACGATGCTGGCCAACATGGGCCTCGACCCGTCGTTTCTCATCGGCGGCATCGTGGAGGACTTCGACACCAACGGCCGCAACGGCTCCGGCGACCTCTACGTGGCCGAGGCCGACGAGTCGGACGCGTCGTTCCTGCTGCTCGACCCCGACATCGTAGTGGTCACCAACATCGAGGCCGACCACCTGGACCATTACGGCAGCCTCGAGGCCATCGAGGAGGCCTTCTCCCAGTTCATGGCCTCGGCCGGCGAGGACGGCACCGTCATCTGCTGCGGCGAGAACCCCCACGTGGTGGAGCTCGCCCGCGCCGCCGGCCCCCGCGTGGTCTCCTACGGCTTCGGCGGCCAGAACGACGTCGTCTGCACCCCGGACGCCGCCACCCGCTCCATCTCAAGCTCCATGGAGGTGGGCTTCCCCGACGGCCAGCTCGCCCACGTGACCATCAAGGGCAACCCCGGCTCCCACAACCAGCTCAACGCCACGGCGGCCCTCACCGTCGCCTGGGTGCTGGGCCTCGACATCGCCGAGGCCGCCCGGGCCCTCTCCGAGTTCGGCGGCGTGCGGCGCCGCTTCACCCACGTGGGCGACGTCGCCGGCGTAACCGTGGTGGACGACTACGGCCACCATCCCACCGAGGTGGCCGCCACCCTCGCCGCGGCCTCCGGCCTCGACTTCGACCGCGTGGTGGTGGCCTTCCAGCCCCACCGCTACAGCCGCACCCAGGCCCTTGCCCCACAGTTCGCCCATGCCTTTGACGACGCCGACGCCCTGCTCGTCATGAACGTCTTCCCAGCCGGCGAGATGCCGGTGCCCGGCGTCTCCGGCAAGACCGTGGCGTCGGCCGTGGAGGCCGNCGGCTCGGTGGGCGACGTCCGCTACGTCCCCGGCCGCGCCGCCATCGCCGCCGCCATCGCCGAGGATGTCCGCCCCGGCGACCTCCTCATCACCATGGGTGCCGGCGACGTGACCATGGTGGGCCGCGAGTTCATCGAGCTCATGAAGGAGCGCGAGTCCTAAGGGCGCCCCTCCCCCTCAAACGCGCCGCCACCGCACCCCCGGGAGACCAATGAGCCTGTTCAATGCATTCATGTCGCTGTCCGGCGCCTACGACGCCGACGTGCGCCGGGACGAGCCGCTCTCCCGGCGCACGTCGCTGCGCGTGGGCGGCCCGGCCGCCCTCTCGTGCTGCGCCCACAGCTACCCGGCGCTGGCGCGGGTCCTCGACACCCTCCGGCGGGAGGGCGTGCCCACGGCCGTCCTCGGCAAGGGGTCCAACGTGCTCGTCTCCGACGACGGGTACGAGGGCTGCATCGTGAGCCTGGGCCGCGAGTTCTCCCGCATCGTGGTGGACGTCGAGCGGGGGACGGTGTCGGCGGGCGCCGGCGTGCAGCTCGCCAAGGTGGTCAACGCCGCCTATCAGAGCGGCCTCTCGGGCCTCGAGGACCTCGCGGGCATACCTGGGACCGTGGGGGGCGCCGTCGTCATGGATGCCGGCAGCCGCCACCACTGGATCGGCGCCGCCGTGAGGGCCGTCGTCTGCGCCAAGCCGGGGGAGGGGCTCGTCCGCCACGAGGGGCCCGACATCGACTGGGGCTACCGGCGGACCTCCATCCCCGCCGACGAGACCGTCCTCGAAGTGGAGCTCTCCCTCGCCCCGTCCATCAAGCCCCAGGTGGCCCGCACCATGGACCGTCGGCTGGCCGTCCGCAAGGGGAGGGTCCCCATGGGCGTCCCCTCCACCGGCGAGGTCTTCATGGACCCGCCGGACCTCTCGGCCTCCCGGCTCCTCGCCGACGCGGGGCTCCGGGGCGCGCGGTCGGGGGGCGCGCTGGTGAGCCGGCTCGACCCCGGCTNCATCGTCAACGACCGTCAGGCGCGCGCCGTGGACGTGCTCGCGCTCATGCACCGCATGCAGGAGACCGTGGAGGAGGCGAAGGGTGTCAGGCTCAAACCNCAGGTCAAATTCCTCGGCTTCCAGTCGTAGGCGCACGGACCGGCCCGCGAGGGGGCGGCGCCAGGCGCCCGCGCCCCGTCCCACCCGGCGCCTCGCGGCGGCGGGCAGCGCGCGCGAGACCAAGTCCGTCGGCCGCCTCTCGGTCGCGGGCCTCGGCCTCACCGACCACAAGCGCCGCCCCTGGCCGGCCGCCCTCAAGTGGGCCGTCGCGGCCCTCGTCGCCGTCGGCCTCGTGGTGGGCGCTCTCTTCGCGGCGAGCCTGACCCCCGTCTTCACGGCCACCTCCATCGAGGCCGAGCCGTCCGACCACCTCACGGCCGAGAACATCATCAAGCTGGCCGCCGTGCCCGACGGCGCCACGCTCCTCAACGTCGACACCGGGGCCATCGCCGAGCGCTTGGCCAAGAACCCGTGGGTCGCCGACGTGAGCGTGCGGCGGGAGTACCCCGACCGCCTCCGCATTACCGTGACGGAGCGCGACATCCTCGCCATCGTGGTCGTGAGCTCCGGCAACGTCGCGTGGTACCTGTCGTCAGACGGCACCTGGGTGGAGCCCGCCAAGCTTGCCGGCGGCTCCGACAGCCTGGCCGACCAAGCCCTCGCCCTCGCGCGCCAGGAGGGCTGCCTGCTCATCCGCGACGTGCCGGGCACCGTGTCGCCCAAGGCCGGTGCCAAGACCACGGACGCCCCCATCCTCGGCGTCATCGACTACCAGAAGGGCTNCACCAAGGGCNNCGCCGACCAGGTGGTGTCCTACTCGGCCTCGAGCGAGGAGGCCATCTCGTGCGTGCTCGAGAGCGGCATCGAGGTGAGCCTCGGCGACCCCTCCCAGATCTCGTCGAAGGAGNCCGTCGTCANCGAGCTCATGGCCCAGCANCCCAACCAGCTCACCTACATCAACGTTCGCAACCCCGCCAAGCCGAGCTTCCGTAGGGTCTCGAGCAACTCCGTGGCCCAGGGCAGCGGTGTGCAGGCGCCGGCAGCCGACGGGGGAGGGGGNGACCCGCAGGCCCAGGGGGACGGCTCCCAGGGCTCCGGTGACGGTACCAGGACGGGGGACGGCGACCAGTCCGCCGACGGCTCACTGTCCACACAGGATGGTTGAGGGTGAGGTAGAGGGTTATGCTTTTGAAAGCCGCCGGTAAAGGCTCTAGCTGGGACGTTCATAGGACTGACAGACCGGTTGACGGGTCACTCGCATTTATGGCAATATAAGTCGCTTTAGCTGATTCGTAGAGCTTAACTTGAACCTTAGGGTTCAGCGGGGGAGGGCGAGCAGGCGTCCGCCTCGAAGAAGAAGGACCTGCGCACCACACAGGAAGGCCGGGAGCATCCCGAGGAGGAACCATGAAGGACACCGAGACCCCCAACAACTACCTCGCCGTCATCAAGGTCGTGGGCGTGGGCGGCGGCGGCACCAACGCCGTCAACCGCATGATCGAGGAGGGCATCCGCGGCGTCGAGTTCGTCGCCGTGAACACCGCCGCCCAGGCCCTCGCCCTCTCCGACGCCGACATCAAGGTGCACATCGGCACCGACCTCACCAAGGGCCTTGGCGCCGGCGCCAACCCCGAGGTGGGCATGCAGGCCGCCGAGGACCCCCGCGNCGAGATCAAGGCCGCCCTCGCCGGCGCGGACATGGTCTTCATCACCGCGGGCGAGGGNGGCGGCACCGGCACCGGCGCCGCCCCCGTCGTGGCCGACATCGCCAAGAACGACATCAAGGCCCTCACCGTGGCCGTCGTCACCCGCCCGTTCACCTTCGAGGGCCGCAAGCGCGGCCAGCAGGCCGTGGACGGNGTGGACGCCCTCGCCGAGAACGTCGACACCCTCATCGTCATCCCCAACGACCGCCTGCTCGACCTCGCCGAGAAGAAGACCACCATGCTCGAGGCCTTCCGCATGGCCGACGACGTGCTGTGCCAGGGCACCCAGGGCATCACGGACCTCATCACGGTCCCCGGCCTCATCAACCTCGACTTCGCCGACGTCTGCACCATCATGCGCGGCGCCGGTACGGCCATGATGGGCATCGGCCTCGCCTCCGGCGACTCCCGCGCCGCCGACGCCGCCCAGGAGGCCATCTCCAGCCGCCTGCTCGAGAGCTCCGTGGACGGCGCCACCCGCGTCCTGCTCTCCATCTCCGGCAACAAGGACCTCGGCATCCAGGAGATCAACGACGCCGCCGAGGTCATCGCCCAGAACGTGGACGCCGACGCCAACATCATCTTCGGCACCGTGGTCGACGAGAGCCTCGGCGACCAGGTGCGTGTGACCGTCATCGCCACCGGCTTCAACGACGGCAACGTGCAGCCCCAGCTCAACATGGGCGGCTTCGGCGCCTCCGCGCCCAAGCGCGCCGCGGCCCCGGCCCCCAAGCCCGCCTCCAACAACTTCGGGGACCGCGAGTTCGACATCCCCGACTTCCTCAAGCGCGCCCGCGGCTGATGGGCGCCCCCTCCTTGGTGGAGAGGACCGTCGACGGCGTGACCCTGCTCGGCGACTTCGGTCGCCCGAGCAGGGTCACGTTCGCGTTCACGGAGCGCACGGGCGGTGTCTCCCTGCCCCCTTTCGAATCCCTCAACCTCGGCGACCACGTGGGCGACGACCCCGCCGCCGTGGCCGAGAACCGCGCCCGCGCCCTGGCGGCCCTGGGGGCCGGCGACATCGCCGGGTCCCTCGTGGTCCCCAACCAGGTGCACGGCGACCGCGTGGTGACCGTCCGCTCCGCCGACCCCGCGGCCGTGGCCGCGGCCCGCTCCGAGGCCGCCGAGGGGGCCGACGCCGTGGTGTGCCTCGTCCCCGGGGTGCCGGTGCTCCTGTGCTACGCCGACTGCGTCCCCGTGGTGCTCGTGGCCCCCGACGGCTTTGCCGTCGTCCACTCGGGCTGGAAGGGTACATACGCACGCATAGCCGCCAAGGCGCTCGGGGCGCTGTGCGAGGGCTCCCCGGTGCCCCCGTCCTCGGTGCGGGCCTACCTCGGCCCCCATATCGCGGGATGTGACTATGAGGTGTCGACCGAGCTGCTTAATCGGTTCGAAACCGAGTTTGGTAGCATTGTCGGGGTCGACGCCAGCCACCTCTCGCTGGCCGCGGCCATCGTGAACACGCTCGTGAGTGCAGGGATGGACCCGTGCAACATCGTGAACCCAGAGATATCGACGCCCGCCTCCACGGACCGCTTCTTCTCGTACCGCGCCGAGGGGGGCATGTGCGGGCGGCACGGCGCGGTGGCCTGGCTCGCCCCGTGAGGCGCTTCGGCGCGCTGGCGTGCCTCGCGGCCNGCGTCGTCGCCCNCGCCGGCTGCGCCCCCTCGTCCGGGGCGACCGGCGACACCGTGACCGTCGCCGGCTCCACCACGGTCATGCCCATCGCCGAGATGGCGGCGGAGCGCTTCCAGGAGCTCACGGGCGACCGCGTCCTCGTGAGCGGGCTGGGGTCCTCCGCGGGCATCGAGGCCGTCATGAACGGCACGGCCGACATCGCCACCTCGAGCCGCGGCCTCACGGCCGCCGAGGAAGCCACCGGCGAGCTCGTCACCACCGTCATCGCCCGCGACGGCATCGCCGTCATCGTCAACGCCGGCAACCCGGTGGGCAACCTGACNGTCGGCCAGCTCCGCGCCGTGTACGCCGGCGACGTCACCAACTGGTCCGAGCTCGGCGGCCCCGANCTCCCCATCCTCGTGGTCAACCGCGACGAGGCCTCCGGCACCCGCGAGGCCTTCAAGTCCATCGTCATGGACGGCGCGCGCTTCGACGCCTCGGCGGCCGTGCTCCCCGGCACGGGCCAGGTTCGCGACGTCGTGAGCCGCACCCCGGGCGCCATNGGCTACATCTCCATCGGCTTCGTGGACTCCGCCTTCACCACCTCCAAGGTCAAGGCGCTCTCCATCGACGGCGTCGAGCCCACCGAGGCCAACGTCGCCAGCGGCGTGTACCCCGTCTCGCGCAGCCGCTACCTCTTCACCAAGGGCGAGCCCTCCGGCGAGGCGAAGGCCTACATCGACGAGGTCCTGTCGCCCGACATGGCCCAGACCATCCGAGACGCCGGCTACATCCCGGCCTCCGAGTCGGAGGGAGGCGACGCCTCGTGAGCAAGAAGGAAGAGCCCCTGCTCAAGCCCCCGCGCCTGGATGACATCGACCCCAACACGGCGCCGGCGCACAGCTCCAACCTCAAGCTCGTTAGCCGCTCCACCATGATCAAGGAGCGTGCCCTCGAGGGCCTCTTCCTCGTGTGCGCCTGCGTGGCCGTCCTGGCCGTGCTGCTCATCTTCGTCTTCACGCTGTGGAAGGCGATGCCCGTCCTCTCCGACATCGGCATCCTGAGCTTCTTCGGGCTCACCTGGGCGCCCTCTGAGGGGGAGTACGGCATCATGGCCCTGCTCGCCGGCTCCGTCATCGTGACGGCCNGCGCCTTGGNCATCGNCGTNCCCCTCGCCATCGGCTGCGCCGTCTACCTCACCGAGATCGCCAACAAGCGCCTCTCGGGCATCGTNTCGACGGCCGTCGACCTCCTGGCCGGCGTCCCCTCGGTCATCTACGGCTTCTTCGGCCTCGTCATCCTGCGGCCCCTCGTCGCCGACGCCACGGGCGGCCTGGGCTTCGGTGCCCTCACAGCGTGGCTCGTGCTCGCCATCATGATCGTGCCCACCATCACGACGCTCACCATGGACGCCCTGCGCTCCATCCCCATGGGCGTGCGCGAGGCCAGCTACTCCATGGGCGCCACCAAGTGGCAGACCATCTACAAGGTGGTCCTCCCCGCGGCCAAGCTCGGCATCGTCAACGCCGTGGTGCTCGGCATGGGCCGCGCCATCGGCGAGACCATGGCCGTCCTCATGGTCGTGGGCAACGCCCCCGTGGTGCCCGAGAGCGTCTCGAGCCCCATCTCCACCCTCACGAGCCAGATCGCCCTCGACATGGGCTACTCCAGCGGCCTGCACCGCTCCGCGCTGTTCGGTATGGGTGTGGTGCTCTTCGTCATCTCCGCGGGGCGCGTGGGACTCGTGCGTCTGGTGAGCCGTCCCCGCGAGGCCAAGGTGGACACCGAGAAGCTCGCCGAGGAGCGCCGCGAGAGGGAGGACGAGACCCGCGCCACCCAGTGGGAGCTCGCCGAGGACGTCGCCGCCCCTCCCGCCGGTCTCGCCGCCGACGTGGCGGCCCAGGAGGGTTCCCGCGCCCGCATCAAGCGGCTCCTGTCGTCCGGTGCGTCGCCCAAGGTGTCCAAGTCGGCCACCAACAGCGCCATGCTCGGCGTCTTCCGCGCCGCCGGCGCCGTCACCACGGCGGTGCTCGTGCTCATCATCCTGTTCGTGGCGGTCAACGGCCTGCCGGCGATGAGCCTGGACTTCGTGTTCGGCTGGCCCGAGGGCGTCAACGCCGAGGGCGGCATCTTCCCCACGATCGTCTCGTCGCTCTACGTGACGGCCCTGGCCATGCTCGTCTGCACGCCCATCGCCGTGCTCGCAGCCGTGTACCTGGCCGAGTACGCCAAGCAGGGCCGCCTCGTGAACTTCATCCGCTACGCGAGCGACACCCTGTCGTCGGTCCCCTCCATCGTCATGGGCCTGTTCNGCTTCGCCCTGTTCGTGGAAGCCTTCGGGTTCGGCCTGTCCATGCTCTCGGCCGCCCTGGCCCTGGCCCTGATGATGCTGCCCATAGTCATGCGCACCACCGAGGAGGCCATTCGTGCGGTGCCCCGCTACATCCGCTGGGGTGCCTACGGCCTCGGTGCCACCAAGTGGCAGGTCGTGAGCCGTGTCGTGCTCCCGAGCGCCTTCCCACGCATCGCCACCGGCATCGTGCTCGCCATCGGCCGCGCCGTGGGCGAGACCGCCGTGGTCATGTACACCATGGGCCAGGCTATCAACCTGCCCGTGACGCCGCTCGACTCCGGCCGTCCCATGACCATCCACCTGTACCTGCTCGCCAACGACGGCATCAACATGCAGGCCGCCTACGGCACGGCCCTGCTGCTCATGCTGCTCATCCTCGCGTTCAACCTCTTCGCCCGCCACCTCTCCCGCAAGAGCGCCAAGAAAGCCGGAGGCAAGTGATCCCATGACCGAGTACCGCAACGCTCCCCGCAACGAAAAGACCGGCATCCACGTGGCCGACTTCGACTTCTGGTACGGGGACTTCCACGCCCTCACCGGCGTCACCATGGACATCGCCCAGAACAAGATCACGAGCTTCATCGGCCCGTCGGGTTGCGGCAAGTCCACGTTCCTGCGCTGCATCAACCGTATGAACGACCTCATCGAGGGCACGCGCACGGCCGGCACCATGGAGCTCGACGGCAGCGACATCTACGCCGCCGGGGTGGACCCNGTGGACNTCAGGCGCCGCGTGGGCANGATCTTCCAGCAGCCCAACCCGTTCCCCAAGTCGATCTATGAGAACGTGGCCTTCGGGCCGCGCCTCCAGGGCGTCACGTCCAAGGACGACCTCGACGGCATCGTGGAGGAGTCGCTCAAGCGCGCCAACCTCTGGAAAGAGGTGTCCAACCAGCTCGACAAGAACGGCCTGGCCCTCTCCGGCGGCCAGCAGCAGCGCCTCTGCATCGCCCGCGTGCTCGCCGTCCAGCCGGACGTCCTGCTCATGGACGAGCCCTGCAGCGCCATCGACCCCACCTCCGTGCAGAAGGTCGAGGACCTCATGTACGAGCTGGCGCCCGAGATGACCATCATCATCGTCACCCACAACATGCAGCAGGCCGCGCGCATCTCCGACTACATGGCGTTCTTCCTCCAGGAGCACGCCGGAGAGCCCGCCACCCTCATCGAGTACGGCGTCACGAGCGAGATCTTCTCCTCGCCCAAGGACCAGCGCACCGAGGACTACATCACCGGCCGGTTCGGCTGATCGGCCAGCCCCGCACGCCCCGAGAGAAAGGAGCCCCATGAGGGAGCAATTCGACCGCCAGCTGGCGCGCCTGCGCCAGGAGCTCGTGTCCATCTACGCGGAGACCGACCTCCAGCTCCACGACGCCGTGGACTCCCTGGTCCAGGGCGACAAGGCCAAGGCCCGGGCCGTCAAGAAGGCCACGCGCGCCATCGACCTGCGCTGCAACGAGCTTGAGGACCGCGCCTACAACCTGATCGTGCTGCAGAACCCCGTGGCCAGCGACCTGCGCCTCCTGCAGTTCGTCATCTACTGCAACTTCAACCTCGCCCGCATGAGCAACCACGTGCGCNACATCGCCAAGACCACCAAGCGCTGTGCCGGCCACGACGTGCCCGGCCAGCTCCTCGACCTGCTCGCCAGCGAGGCGCACCTCGTCTACCGCGTGCTCNGCGCCACGGTCCAAGCCATCGTCGACAACGACATCGCCGAGGCCGCCGAGCTCCCCGAGCTCGACCGCCCAGTGGACGACCTCTACAAGAGCTTCTACAGCTCNTTCNCGCGCCTCNNNCNCNACGNCGACATCGACGCGGCCAGCCGCGTGATCATGGCCGCCCGCATGCTCGAGCGCATCTCCGACAACTCCGTCGAGGTGGGGGAGCGCCTGGTGTTCCTGCTCACGGGCAACCACGAGGCCCTCACCGCCCTCGCCGACATGGACGAGGAGGAGATCGAGGACCTCTACGTGGGCCAGAACGCGTCCTTCTCCCTCGGCGCCGAGAAGNTNGAGCGCCTGGCCAACCAGATCCCCGAGATCGAGGTGGGCGCCGACTCCGACCCCATCGTGGACGACGAGATCATCTCCGGGAACATGAGCCAGGCCCTCGAGATGGCCGCCCGCGCCGCCGCCCAGGCCAAGGCCGAGAAGNCCGCCACGANGGCCCAGAAGGCCNGNGCCCAGAAGGAGGCGCCCAAGGACGGTGCGAAGGGCGCCCAGAAGGGGGGCGATCCCCGATGAGCCCGGTGGAGGACCAGGGGGCCTACCGCGCGTTCCTCGCCCGGCGCCGCGCCGAGATTGAGGCGCGCATTGCCGCTGCCTGCGAGCGCGTGGGGCGCGACGCCTCTGAAGTCCGGGTCTTCGCCGTCTCCAAGACGGTGGGGCCGGAGGAGGTCGTCTCGGCCATGGCCGCCGGCTACACCTNCTTCGCGGAGAACCGTCCNCAAGAGCTCGTGCGCAAGCTCGCCGCCCTCGNGGCCGCGGGCGTCGACGTGCCCCGCTTCGACATGATCGGCAACCTCCAGAAGAACAAGGTCAACGCGGTGCTCGGCCGCGCCACGGTCATCCAGTCGGTCTCCTCGGCGCACNNGGCCGAGGCCGTGAGCCGCCGTGCCGNCGAGCGCGGCATCGTGGCCCGGGTCCTTCNCGAGGTAAACGTGTCCGGCGAGGAGACCTAGGGCGGNTTCGCCCCCGCCGAGCTGGCCCAATGGGCCGAGCACATCGCCGACCTCCCTGGCATCCAGCCCGAGGGCCTCATGACCATGGCGCCCGCCCACGAGCCGGTCGAGGACCGCGAGACGTTCAGGGGACTCCGGGAGCTTCNTGATAGTCTGGAGACCGAGACGGGCCTCGTGCTGCCGGTGCTCTCCTGCGGCATGAGCGACGACTTCGAGATCGCGGTGGAGGAGGGCTCGACCCTCGTGCGCCTCGGCCGCGTCGTCTTCGACCCCGACTACACCCCCGCCGCCGGCGACCCGGCGGCCAAACGCGACTAAAACGAGACCAAGGAGGGTCTGCCGTGAGCTTCCTCGACAACATCCGCGACCGCCTCATGGGCGAGTCGGGCCAGGGCTACGACGACTACGACCGCGGCTACGACGACTACGACGACCAGTGGGGCGACGAGCACCAGACCAGCGGCGTCCTCGGCAACACGTCCCGGCCCGAGGCCGAGTCGGTCTCGCGNTACACGAGGAGCGGGCGTCCCGGGGAGGAGGGCGTCTCCTCTCCGTCCGCCGGCGGGTTCAGCACCTCGCAGCGCATGGGCGACGAGCGCTGGGGCGCCGGCAGCACCCACCGCACCGCGGGCGACTACGCGCCCTCGGCCACGAGCGTGCTCGGCAACTCCCACACCCCCACGCCGGGCGACGTGGGCCTCACGCCCGTCCCCCGCGTGAGCTCCGGCAAACTCCCGCCCTACGTGCTCAAGCCCACGAGCTACGACGACGTGCAGCTCGTCATCCGCCGCGTGCGCACCAACCAGCCCGTGGTCATCTCGTTCAGGAACACCCAGATCGAGATCGCCAAGCGCATCCTCGACTTCTGCTTCGGCCTCTCCTGCGGCGTCGACGGCGCCGTGGAGGAGATCGACGACCGCGTGTTCGTCGTCCTGCCCAACGGCATCGAGCTCTCCTCGGCCGACCTGGAGAAGCTCGCCGCCGACCGCGTGATCGGCGGTAGGTAGCGTGCGCGCCTCGGAGGCCGCCGTCTGCATCGTCGGCGGGGGAGCCATGGGCGGCGCCATCGCCCGCGGGCTCGTGGCGTCGGGCACCTGCCCCGCCTCCCACGTGANGGTGTGCGACCACAACGACGCCAAGCTCGAGGCCCTCGCCTCCGATTGCNCCGTGTCCACCGCCAGGGATGCGGCCCGCGCCCTCGCCGCGTCGCCCGACGTGGTGGTCGTGGCCGTGAAGCCGCAGGTCCTCTCCTCGCTCCTCNAGGAGGTGGGGCCCGCCGTGGCCGGCTCCCTCGCTGTCTCCATCGCCGCCGGCACGCCCCTGGGCTCCATCGAGGAGCAGCTGGGGGAGGGAGCCCGCGTCGTCCGCGTCATGCCCAACCTTCCCGTGGCCGTCCGCCGCGGCGCCTCCGCCGTGGCCCGGGGCCTCTGGGCCACCGACGACGACGTCGCGCTCGTGTGCGAGCTCTTCGGCGCCCTGGGCTCCGTCGCCGTCATGNGTGAGGACCAACTCGACGCCGAGGGTGCCGTNATCGGCTGCGCGCCGGCGTACTTCGCCCTCATGGTCGACGCCCTCACCCGTGCCGGCGTGGACGCGGGCCTTCCCGCCGCGGCGGCCCGCGACCTCGCCTGCGCCACCATGGGGGGCGTGAGCGAGATGCTCTCGGACTCCGGCGAGCACCCCCGCGCCTACATGGAGAAGGTGACCTCCCCCGGAGGCACCACCGCGGCGGCCCTCCGCGTGCTCGAGCCGGCCCTCGTGGAGGGCTGCTACGGCGCCGTGGACGCGGCCCTCGAACGCACCCGTGCCCTATCCCGGAAAGGCTGAGCCCAGGCTTCCACTCNCCCGCGCGGTGAGCACCCTGTTCGAGATCTACGAGTTCATCATCCTCGTCTGGTGCATCCTCAGCTGGATTCCCCGCACCCCCGGCGGCTTCGTCGACGACCTCTCCCAGGTGCTCTCCCGCCTCGTCATGCCCTACCTCGGCGTGTTCCGGCGCGTCATCCCCTCGTTCGGNGGCATCGACTTCTCGCCGGTGGTGGCCATCCTGGCCCTCTCCATTCTGCAGCCCATCGTCGTGAGGCTCATCCTCATGCTGTAGCGCCGCGGCCGNCCACCTGCATTTCTCGTGGTGGGCGCGGCACGGCGCCTCCGTGCGCTAAACTTTTCCCTGTTCGTGCAATTGCACCNGGCGATCCTTTAGTGAAGGGACCGAGAATGGCGATCACACCAGCGGACATCGAGNAGCTCAAGTTCAGCGCGTCCAAGCAGGGTTACGACACCGAGGAGGTCGACGCCTTCCTCGAGGAGCTCGCCGGCGAGGTCGACGCCATGCTCCAGAAGATCATGGACCTCAAGAGCCGCCTCACGGCTTCCGAGCAGGCCCTCGACGCCGCGCGCGCCCAGGTCGCCCAGCTCGAGGCGCAGGGCTCCTCCTCCGAGATCGTGTCGGTCCAGGCCTCCAACGTCACCATCGCCTCCGAGCGCCAGATCTCCCAGGCCCTCATCGCCGCCCAGCAGACGGCCGACCGCATGGTGGCCGACGCCCGCGACAGCGCCGACAAGATCAAGAACGACGCCGACCAGAAGGCCCGCGAGGTCATCCGCCAGGCCCTTGCCGAGAAGCAGAACGAGCTCGACGAGATAGACCGCCTCAAGGCGTCCCGCGAGGACTTCCGCACCCAGTACAAGCAGCTCCTCCAGCACTTCATGGACGACGCCGAGTCGGTGTTCCCCGACCAGATCCTGTCCTCCACCTCGGGCTCCGCGCCCCGCTACGACATGCCCAAGGTGACCGAGACCGTCGACGCCAGCGCCACGGTCTACGTCCCCGCCTCCGACGGCGNGNTCGACGACCTCGACTAGCCNCGCTGCGACCCGACGGTTCCGTGGACGGCCGGCCCCGTGCTGGGGCCGGCCGTCCCTTCATTCGCGGACCCCTCCCGGCCGTTCGCAGACAATTCAGATTACGTCCATAAACCAGAAGGTCTTCTCCTGAAGAATGGGGGCACCACCGGACGCAGGATCCGGCAGCCCACGATCCCAGGGAGGCCGCCATGGCATGGACACCCCTCAACGACAACTACGCCGTCAACGACGAGACGGCCACCGTCATCTGCCGCGCCATGCGCACCACGGGTTTCTTCGACGACAGCTACCGCGTGTGCGACGACCCGCTGACCCGATCCACCAACCGCGGCGTGAGCTTCGCGACCTTCGACGACCGCGTCGCGGCGGGGGAGCGCGGCGGCATCCGCAGGGTCTCGTTTCCCATGGGCATGAGCTACGAGGACGTGGTGGACGCCATCCGCGTGTACGGCCGCATCCGCTGACCTCCAGACCGACGACCCCTCCTTCCGCGCGGCCCACGACGCCCACCCCGTCGCGGGCCGCCCTCCCATGGGCCTGTGGCCCCGGGGCCCGCGAACGGGTATCGTCTTGGGCTGCCGACCGTCTGCGGAGAGGAGTGGGGCCCATGAGCTGGAGTCAGCCCGTAGAGACCTATCTGGAGGACCTCGGGGCGCCCACGCCGGCCCCCGGCGGCGGGGCCTCGAGCGCCTTGGCCGGCGCCGTGGGGGCCGCCCAGCTCCAGATGGTCGTCGCTCTCACCTGCGCCAATCCGCGCTACGCCGGGGTGGCGGGGCGCATGGCCGAGCTGGAGGCCGCCCTCGAGGCCGACCGCAGACGCTTCCTCGCCCTCGCCGACGAGGACGCGGAGGCCTATGGGCGCGTGGCCCGGGCCCTCAGGCTGCCCCGTGGCACGGACACCGAGTGCGCGGCCCGCTCCGAGGAGCTCGCCGCGGCCCTCCTCGGCGCCGCGGCCGCCCCCTTCGCCATCATGGACCTCGCCGTCGCGTGCCTCTCCCTCTGCGACGAGGTGGCCCGCACCGGCACGTCCATGGCCGCCTCCGACGTCACCGTGGCCGCCGCCCTCCTGCGCGCGGCCGTGGACGGCTCGGTGGCCACCGTGCTCGCCAACACCCGCTGGATGGCCGACCGCGCCCTCGCGGACGGGCTCGTGGCCCGGGCCGACGCCGCCCGCGGCGAGGGCGAGCGCCTCGCCGCCTCCGCCATCCGCCGAGCCGAGGAGGACCTCCGATGAACCGAGAGCTCGAGGGCGCACCCGTGGCCGCCTCCATCCGAGACGCCTGCCTCGCGAGGGCCGCGGCCCTCGCCGACCGCGGCGTCACCNCGCNGCTTGCCATCGTCTCCGCGGGCGACGACCCCGGCAGCCGCTGGTACCGCGCGGCCGCGGCCCGGCGCCTCGAGGGCTGCGGGTGCGAGGCCGACGTCGTGGAGCTGGACGCNGACGTGACCCAGGGGGCGCTCGAGCGCCTTGTGGCGGACCTATCGGCCGACCCCGCCGTCCACGGCATCCTCGTGCTGCGGCCGCTGCCCCCCCACATCGACGAGGCGGCCGTCGCCGCGCTCGTGGCGCCCGCCAAGGACGTCGACGGCGTGGCCCCGGCGAGCGTCGCCGGCCTCGCCGCGGGCGACCCGGCGGCCTTCGCCCCCTGCACGGCGGCCGCGGTGATGCGCCTCCTCGACCACTACGGCTTCGAGTGCCGCGGCGCCGCGGCCACGGTGGTGGGGCGCTCGTCCACGGTGGGCCGCCCCGTGTCCCAGCTGCTGCTGGCCCGCGACGCCACGGTGACCGTGTGCCACTCCCGCACCGCCGACCTCGCGGCCGCCTGCCGCACCGCCGACCTCGTGGTCACCTGCCAGGGGCGCCCCCGCTCCATCACGGCGGACATGGTGGCCCGCGGGGCCTGGGTCGTGGACGTGGGCACGAGCGAGNACGAGGACGGCTCCATGGCGGGCGACGTCGACTGGGGGCCCGTCTCGGCCAGGGCCGGCGCCGCCACCCCGGTGCCGGGCGGCGTGGGGTCGGTCACCAGGGCCGTGCTGGCCGAGCACACGGTGACGGCCGCCGAGCGCGCCGCCGCGCGGGGCCGCCCCGCCTCCCCGTANCGCGACGACCCGGTGGTCTCGCAGCTCTTCGACCGCAGGTCGGTGCGCGCCTTCACCGACGACCCGGTGGGCCCCGAGCTCCGCGAGGCCGTGCTCGAGGCCGCCTGCCNNGCGCNCNCGGCGGGGAACCAGCAGCTCTACTCCATCGTCCAGGTGGACGACCCGGAGGCGAGGGCGCGCCTCGCCGTGCTCTGCGACGACCAGCCGTTCATCGCCCGGGCCCCCTGGGTGCTCGTGTTCCTGGCCGACTGCCGCATCTGGCCCGCCCTCTACGCCGAGGCCGGCNTCGAGGGGTTCCGTGCGCCNGGGGTGGGCGACCTCATGCTCGCCGTCTCGGACGNCGTCATCTGCGCCCAGAACGCCGTCGTGGCGGCGCACGCCCTCGGGCTCGGCNCCTGCTACATCGGCNANGTCATGGAGCGCAAGGAGGAGGTCTCCGAGCTCCTGGGCCTGCCGCCCCACGTCTTCCCGGCGGCCATGCTCGTGCTCGGCTTCCCGACGGCCGGGCAGGCCGCACGCCCCAAGCCGGGGAGGGCCCCGCTCGCGGCCAAGGTCATGGGGGACCGCTACCGCACCCTCGAGGGCGACAGGCTCCGCTCCCTCGTGGCGGACCGCGTGGGCGCCAAGGGGTTCGACGAGTGGGTGCGCGCCTTCTGCGCCCGCAAGCACGACTCGGCCTTCTCCCGCGAGATGACCCGGAGCGTGGCGGCCTACCTCGACGGGTTCGACCGCACGGGCGAGGCGTCCGTCTGACATACGGCTCGGAACCCGGTCCCGGGGCACCTTGGAGCGTCTATACTTCCAAAGGACTGTGCACGTCCCCGGGGGTGCAGGCCCCGGTACAAACCATCCCAGGAGAGGGAGGTACACACCCCATGAAGGGAATCGTCCTCGCAGGCGGCCATGGGAAGCGCATGTATCCCATCACCCGCGCCACGTCCAAGCAGCTCCTTCCGGTCTACGACAAGCCCCTGATCTACTACTCGCTGTCCGTGCTCCTCGAGGCCGGCATCCGCGACATCCTGGTCATCTCCAAGCCCGAGCACCTCGGCTCCTTNCAGGANCNNCTGGGCGACGGCTCCCAGCTCGGCATCAACATCGTCTACCGCCCCCAGCCCACCCGCGGCGGCATCGCCGAGGCCTTCGTCATCGGCCGCGACTTCATCGGCGACGACGACGTGGCCCTCGTGCTCGGCGACAACGTGTTCCACGGCTCCGGCTTCGGCGACAAGCTCAAGACGGCCCAGAAGAACGCCGCCGACGGCCAGGCCACGATCTTCGGCTACCGCGTCGACGACCCGCAGCACTTCGGCGTCGTGGAGTTCGACGACGACGGCAACGCGGTCTCCCTCGAGGAGAAGCCCCTCGAGCCCCGCTCCAACTACGTCGTGACCGGCCTGTACTTCTACCCCTCCGACGTCTGCGACTACGCGTCCCGCCTCCAGCCCTCCACCCGCGGCGAGCTCGAGATCACCGACCTCAACCGCATGTACCTCGACGACAAGCGCCTCAAGGTGCAGCAGCTCGGCCGCGGCTTCGCCTGGTTCGACACCGGCACCATCGACCGCCTCTTCTCCGTGGGCGAGTACATCCGCTCCGTCCAGGAGGCCACGGGCGTCAAGGTGGCCGCCCTCGAGGAGATCGCCTACGACGCCGGCTGGATCCGTCGCGCTCAGCTCCTCAAGCTCGCCGACGGCCTCAAGAAGACCGAGTACGGCCACTACCTCGAGAAGATCGCCCTCTCNACGNGCCGCTAGGCCATACGGGAGGACCGTGGCAAAGGACGGGCCCGCACCCCCTGGGGAGCGGGCCCGTCCCCTTGCCCGGGCGCCCTGTCCTCGGGCGCCGTGCCGGGCGGTGTCAGTCGGTGGGGAAGGCCTTGACCTCGGTGCCGGGGAAGAGCGGCGCCTCCCCGCTCTCCACCGCATAGGGGGAGAGGGCGTCGACGACGAGGCGGCAGCGCTCCGGCAGGATGCGGGCCGTGAACGACGAGACCTCGTGGTCGAGGGGGTCGCCGTCTATCTGCNTGGGGATCGGGCGGCTCGACGATATGGTGGCCTCCCTGGCCCTGAACCGCTCGATGGACGGGCGCCCCAGGTTTGCGCCGTGGCGGTCGATGAGGCCCANGAACAGCGGCTTCAGGAGCCCCACGGCGTCGGGGGACTCCAGGACGATGATGTCGAGGAGGCCGTCGTCGAGGCGGGAGTCGGGCACGATCTCGAGGTCTCCCTGAAGCATGGCNCTGTTGGCGGCAATGCAGGCGATACCCTCGCGCACGAAGGTCTCGCCGTCGGCCTCCACGGTGAAGGTGACCAGCGGCGGGTTGGGGTTGCCCACGGCGGCCATGAGGTAGGCGGCCTNGCCCATGGCCTTCTTGTTGGGGACGGCGGCGCGCATGAGCTCGGCGTCGAACCCGGTGCCGCTCATGAGGGTGAAGCCCGCACGGTGCTCGCGCCCCTCGGGGCCCNTCCAGCCCACCNCGCCGAGGTCGCNCTCCATGGTCCGGCCGATGCGGCACGCGCGGGCGAGGGCTGCCGGCTCCGGGGAGTTGCCGAGGCTGGCGAAGAACAGGTTGGCCGTCCCCGAGGGGAAGACGCAGACGATCGCCCGGTGGCGGCGCAGGGCGTAGAGGAGCGACGCCACGGTGCCGTCGCCGCCCGACACCACCACGAGGTCGAAGTCGTCGGCGTCCGCCACGGCCTCGTCGGCGTCCCAGTCGGCCGCGAGCGAGCGGAACTCGCAGCGGTCGCCCGTGTGGAGGAGACTCCGCTCGAACAGGTACACGGCGTCCGACCCGAACCCCGACGCCCCGTTGTGCACTATCAGGGTCCTCATGGGTCCCCCTCCCGCCGTGGGGCCGCACTCGCCGCGGCCTCGCCTGTCGGTCTAGTATAGGGGTCGGCCCCGACCCAGGGCCGTGCAGCCAGCCCACGCCCCGCCGNTCCCTGTGCGGGNCCGGTCAGAAGGAACCCCATTGTTCATAGACAGCGCCGCCGAGCTCGCCGCGTTCTGCGGGAGAGCCGCATCCTCGCCCATGCTNGCCCTCGACACCGAGTTCCTGCGGGAGCGCACCTTCCGCCCGCAGCCCTGTCTCCTCCAGGTGGGCACCCACGACGAGCAGGCGGCCGTNGACGTCATCGCGCTCACGGGCGAGGCCCTCGCGCCCCTGCGCGACCTCCTGTTCGACCGCGCCCGGGTCAAGGTGCTGCACGCCTGCAGCCAGGACCTCGAGATCTTCCAGATCCTGTTCGGCGACATCCCCGATCCTGTCTTCGACACCCAGGTGGCGGCCGCGTTCGTGGGGCACCGCCTGCAGATGGGCTACGGCGCCCTCGTGGAGGCCGTGTGCGGCGTGCACCTGCCCAAGACCGAGAGCCTGACCGACTGGACCCGGCGCCCCTTGGACCTGGAGCAGGTGTCCTACGCCGAGGACGACGTGCGCTACCTGCCCGCCGTCTACGACGGCCTCGTGGCCGAGCTCGTGCGCCTCGACCGCCTCACCTGGGTGCTCCCCGAGATGGAGGCCCTCGTCGCCAAGGCGCGCTGCGCCGCCGATCCCGAGGACGCCTTCCGCCACGTGAAGCGCGTGGGCACCCTGAACGGCCGCCAGCTGGCCGTCTGCCGGGAGGTGGCCGCCTGGCGCGAGCGCAAGGCGGCCCAGCGCGACGTCCCGCGCAAGTGGCTGCTCTCCGACGAGGTCGTCATCGAGGTGTCCAAGCGCATGCCTCGCACNCAGGAGCGCCTGCGCCGCGTGAGGGGCACGGCCCAGCTCAAGGAGAAGGATGGCGACGCCATCGTCTTGGCCGTGCGCCGCGGTCTGTCGTGCCCGCAGGACCGGTGCCCCCNCGTCGTGCACCGCGCCCGGCCCACCCAGGAGTCCGAGAGCGTGGTCGACCTCATGAACGCCCTGGTCCGCCTCGTGGCGGAGCGGGAGTCCATCNCCCCCCAGCTCCTCTCCGGGCGCGACGACCTGATGGCGTTCCTCGACGACCCGGCGTCCTCGAGGCTGGGGGAGGGGTGGCGCCGCGACCTCATGGGCGACATCCTGTCCGACCTTCTCGCGGGGCGCGCCGGCCTCACCGTGAAGGACGGCCGAGTGGAGCTCCTCTGACCCTTTGCGGGTTGTATAGAACAGATGTTCTGCAACGCCCGCTGGGCTATACTTGGGAAACCGTCAGGGTCGGAAGGTCCGACCCTCGTACCTGAGGAGTGATCAAGCATGCCCCTGTACTATCCCATGGGGTTCGACTCCGGCTACCTGCTCCTGGTGGTCGTCTCCCTCGTCCTGGGCTTCGCCACCCAGCACTACATTGACAGCACCTACAAGCGCTGGAGCAGGGTCCCCGTGCCCGACGGCCGCACCGGCGCCTTCATCGCCCGCTCCATGCTCGAGGCGGACGGTGTCGGCGGCGTCGGCATCGAGGTCGTCCCCGGCGAGCTCACGGACCACTTCGACCCCCGCGACAACTCCCTGCACCTGTCGCAGGCAAACCTCTCCGGCGCCTCGGTGGCCTCCGCCGCGGTGGCCTGCCACGAGGCCGGCCACGCCGTGCAGTACGACAAGGGCTACGTGCCCGGCCGCATCCGCACGGCGCTGGTCCCCGTCGTCAACCTCGCAAGCAATGTCTGGATGATCGTGCTCATCGTCGGCATCTCCATGTCGTTCGCCGGCCTCGTCGACCTCGCCATCATCCTGTTCGCGGCCTCCGTGCTCTTCCAGCTCGTCACGCTCCCGGTGGAGTTCGACGCCTCCCGGCGCGCGCTCGCGTACTTGCGGACGGCCGGGTTCGACGGCGAGGTCGTCGCGGGCGCCCGCAAGGTGCTCACCGCCGCCGCCCTCACCTACGTGGCCGCGGCCCTCGTGTCGTGCCTGCAGCTGCTCTNCCTGCTCGGCGTCAGNAACAGGAGGGACTGAGGTGGCGGTTCGCCCCCTCTCGGTGTCGGCGGCCGTCGGGCTCGCCAGGCGCACCGTCGAGGACATCCCCCAGATCCAGGTCATCGGCGAGGTCAGCGGCTTCCGCGGCCCCAACGCCCGCAGCGGCCACTGCTACTTCTCGGTCAAGGACGAGTCGGCCGCCATGGACGTCATCGTGTGGCGTGGCGTCTACCAGGGCTCCGGCGTGCAGCTGCGCGACGGCCTCGAGGTGACCATGAGCGGATCGTTCCAGGTGTACGAGCGCTCGGGCCGCCTGAGCTTCGTGGCCCGGCGCCTCTCCCTGGCGGGGGAGGGGCTACTCCGCCAGCGGGTGGCCGAGCTCGCCCGGCGCCTCGAGGCCGAGGGCCTCATGGACCCCGCGCGCAAGCGCCCCGTGCCCTCCTTCTGCGAGCGCGTGTGCGTGGTGACCTCGCTCTCCGGCGCCGTCATCGACGACGTCAAGCGCACGCTGGCCCGCCGCAACCCCCTCGTGCGTATCGACGTCGTGGGTTGCTCCGTGCAGGGCCCCGACGCCCCGGCCACCATCGTCGAGGGCCTGCGGGCGGCCGCGGCCTCCGCGCCCGACGCCGTGCTGCTCGTGCGCGGGGGCGGCTCCTTCGAGGACCTCATGGCCTTCAACGACGAGTCGGTGGCCCGCGCCGTGGCCGCGTGCCCCGTCCCGGTGGTCACGGGCATCGGCCACGAGCCCGANCACTCCATCGCGGACGACGTGGCGGACCGCAGCTGCTCCACCCCTACCGCCGCCGCCGAGTCCGTGGCGCCCGACACCGTGTCGCTCACGGCCGCCCTGGACCGCTGGGGCCAGCGCCTCGCCTCCTCCTTCTCCCACCGCCTGGAGGGGGAGTCCCGCGCCCTCGACGCCCTTGCCGGCCGCATGGGCCAGGCCCTGGGCGCGCGTCTCTCCCTCGAGGCCGCGCGGGTGGAGGCCCTTGCGGCCCGGCCGGTGCTCTCGGGCCCCGAGGCCGTGGTGGACGCCCGGCGGGCCACGGTGGAGCTCATGGCCGACGACCTCGCGGGGGCCATGGAGGGCCTGCTCAGGTCCCATGGGGCGTCCCTCGACGTCCAGGGCTCGCGCCTCGGCCGGGCCGCCTCCGCGGTCACCGCGCCCTCCTTGGCCGCGCTCGAGTCGCTCTCCGGGCGGCTCGGCCGCGCGGCCCCGTCCGTGACCCGTCGCGGCGAGGAGGCCGTGANGCGCATGGCGGCCTCCCTCGAGGCCCTCTCGCCCCTCAAGGTCATCGCCCGCGGCTACGCCATCGTGCGCGGCCCGGACGGCGCGGTGGCGAGCTCGGTAGCCTCGCTCTCGCCCGGCGACAGCGTCGACGTCTCGGTGTCGGACGGCTCGTTCACGGCCACGGTCGCGGCCTGCACGCCCGCACCCACCACCCGGTAACCCACAGCGGAAGGAGCCACCCATGGCAGAGCCCACCCCGGTGGACCAGCTCACGTTCAAGCAGGCCTCCGTCGAGCTCGAGCAGATCGTCTCGTCGCTCNAGCGCGGCGACCTCGAGCTCGAGGAGGCCCTCGGCGCCTACGCGCGCGGCGTCGAGCTCCTCACGAGCCTCCGCGGGCGCCTCGCGAGCGCCCAGCAGCAGGTCTCCGTGCTCTTCGACGCCACCCAGCCCCAGCAGGCCCCCGCGGGCGCCCAGGGCGCCGCGGCCCCGCAGCCGGCGGCCCGGCCCCCCTACGGCGCCGACGGCCCGCTCTTCTAGCCCGGACCCCATCCAGAGGAGGAACCCATGGAGGACTGCGTCTTCTGCAAGATCGCCGCGGGGGAGATCCCGGCCGAGAAGGTGTACGAGGACNACCANNTGTGTGCCNTCAAGGACCTCTCGCCCCAGGCGCCNGTGCATGTGCTCGTGATCCCCAAGGCCCACTACGGGTCCGTGACCGACGGCGTGCCGGCGGAGACCCTCAAGGCCATGTTCGACGCGGTGGCCGAGGTGGCCCGCACCACCGGCGTCGACGCCACCGGCTTCCGCTGCATCGCCAACACCGGCGCCGACGCCGGGCAGACGGTGCCTCACGCCCACATCCACGTCCTGGGCGGCGCCCCGCTGGGGGAGTCCCTCGTCGTCTGCGAGGGCGGCCGATGACCCGCGAGGAGACGGTGGCGCGCGCCCTCGAGCTCCACACGGGGGGCTACAACTGCGCCCAGGCCGTGGCCTGCGCCCTGGCCGAGGCCCTCGGCGGCGCCGTCGACCTCGACGAGGCCCAGCTGTTCGCCGCCTGCGAGGGCCTCGGGCTCGGCATGGGCGACATGGGCGGCACGTGCGGGGCCATATCCGGCGCCTGCGTGGTCTCCGGCCTCGTCGGCTCCACGCGCCGCCTCGATGCCCCCGACTCCAAGGCGGCCACTTACGCCGTGGGCAGGGAGCTCCTCGGCCGCTACCGGGACGCCGTGGGCTNCGTCACCTGCGCCCTGATCAAGGGGCGCACCGGCGGCCCCGTGCTGCTCGGGTGCCACGACTGCGTGGGCACGGGCGCCGGTGTGGCCTACGACGTGCTGGNGGNCGNGGGCTGAACCTGTCTCCCATTCGCGGTCAAGCGTGTACACTTGTCTGACGCCGGCCCACAAGGGCCGGCGTTTCCACGAGAGCGGGCCCCGGGCCCCCAGAGGAGGACGTCCATGAACGTACTGGTCATCAATGCCGGCAGCTCTTCCCTCAAGTACCAGCTGCTCGACGTAGACACCGGCGAGGTCTTCGCCAAGGGANACTGCGAGCGCATCGGCATCGACGGGTCGTTCATCGGCCACCAGGAGCGCGGCGGTGAGAAGGAGCGGCTCGTCGTCGACCTCCCCGACCACAAGACCGCGGTCAAGCACGTCTTCGAGATCATCGACGGCCTCGGGCTGCCGGTGGACGGCATCGGCCACCGCGTGGTCCAGGGCGGCTGGTACTTCCCCGAGTCCGCCGTGGTGGACGACGAGGTGCTCGCCAAGGTCCGCGAGGTCGCCCCGCTGGCCCCCCTCCACAACTACGCCGAGGCCGACGTCGTGGAGATCTGCCGCGAGCTGTACCCCTCCCTCGGCAACGTGATCGTGCCCGACACCGCCTTCCACTACAACATGCCCGAGCGCGCCTGGCGCTACGCCCTGCCGCGCGACGTGGTGGACAGCCTGCACATCCGCAAGTACGGCGCCCACGGCACCTCCCACCGCTTCATCTGGCGCGCCGTGCAGGAGTTCACGGACGGCGCCTGCCACAAGCTCGTGTCGTGCCACCTCGGCTCCGGCGCCTCCCTCTGTGCCGTCGAGGACGGCCACTCCGTCGAGACCACCATGGGCCTCACGCCCCTCGACGGCCTCATCATGGGCACCCGCTGCGGCACCCTCGACCCCGCCACGGTCTTCTACCTGCAGCGCGAGGGCGGCTACACCGTCGACGAGGTCGACACCATGATGAACAAGCAGTCGGGCCTGCTCGCCCTCTCCGGCATCTCCAGCGACTCCCGCGACATCGAGGAGGCCGCCGCTAAGGGTGACGAGAAGTCCGAGGTCGCGCTCGACATGTTCGCCTACCGCTCCGCCCAGCTCGTCCTCGAGATGGCCGAGGCCATGGAGGGCTTCGACACCATCGCCTTCTCCGCCGGCATCGGCGAGAACTCCGACGACGCGCGCGCTCGCATCTGCGCCAAGCTCGGGTGGATGGGCGTCAGGATCGACGACGCCAAGAACGCCGTGCGCAGCGACGAGGTCCGCGAGATCTCCGCGGCCGACTCCGCCATCCGCGTCCTTGTGGTGCCCACCAACGAGGAGCTCATGATCGCCCTCGACGTCCAGGAGAAGCTGGCCTAGGGCGGCCGCCCCGCATCGTCCCGGCTGTGTGAACAGGGGGCGCCCGCGACCGGTCGGGTCGCGGGCGCCCCCTTTCCTCTCCGCCGCCGTCCTTCGCCCGGGGCCTCACCGTCTATTTGGTGTCGACGCAGCGGAAGCTCCAGTCGCGGGTGTCGTGGTGGAGGACCGTGTACTCGAACAGCCTGCCGTCTGACAGGAAGCTCACCTGGTCGATCTCGAGGATGGGCACCTCGGAGGGCAGGGAGAGCCAGATGCGCTCGTTGAGGTTCGGCATCACCGCGCGGATGGAACGGTGCGTGGAGGAGACCGTGAGGCCGAGCCCCACCTCCACGTGGCGGTAGATGGACTGTGCGGCTTGCTGCTTGGTGAGGTTGGGGACCGTCTTGACGGGGATCCAGGTGTAGGCCACCGCACCGCGGCTGCCGTCGATGGAGCGGACGCGCNCGATGTGGTAGACCGGCGTCCCCTCGGGCACGCGGAGCCGCTCGGCGACGACCCCCTCGGCCCCGCACACCTCGAAGGTGAGGATCTGGGTGTCCACGGAGGNTCCGAGCTCCCGCGCGCTCTCGGAGTAGCCCTGCACGAGCTGGTCGAGGGGCGCGGAGTCCTCGGGGTCCACGTCCTTGACGTAGGTGCCCGACCCCCTGCGCTTGATCACGAGGCCGCGGTCGTAGAGCACGTCCATGGCCTTGCGCACGGTGATGCGGCTCACGTCGTAGGTCTCGCACAGCTCGTCGCACGAGGGGAGGCGCCGCTGGGGCTTGAACTCGCCGCTCCGGATCTTGGACTCTATGTCGTCGGCCACAAACAGGTATTTGAGCGGCATGTCCCTCCTCGACGGTCGACATATCAAAGCCCCTCAATGATAGCCCTCATTGCGTGCGGACCGTGGCCTTTCCCGCCGGGGCGCNCCCGCGGCCGCGACGGGGGTTAAAGTGGGGGTGCCCGCAGAGCCTCACCCGAAGGAGCGCACCATGGCCGACCTCATCTTCCTCGAGCCCGTCTTCCACGAGAAAATCTGGGGCGGCCGGCGCCTCGCCACCGAGTTCGGCTACGACATCCCCGACGGCCCCATCGGCGAGTGCTGGGCCATCAGCGCGCACCCCCACGGCGACTGCGTCGTGGTGGGCGGGGAGTACGACGGCATGCACCTCTCCGAGGTCTGGGACGGGCACCGCGAGGCCTTCGGCTCCATGGAGGGCGACCGCNTCCCGCTCCTCATCAAGATCCTCGACGCCGAGGGCGACCTCTCCGTGCAGATCCACCCCGACGACGCCTACGCCGCCGAGCACGAGAACGGCAGCCTCGGCAAGCGCGAGTGCTGGTACGTCCTCGACTGCGAGCCCGACGCCACCATCATCGTGGGCCAGAACGCCAAGGACCCCGAGGAGTTCCGCGCCATGGTGGACGCCGGCCGCTGGGACGAGCTCCTCAACGAGCTGCCCATCCACAAGGGCGACTTCTTCCAGATCGACCCGGGCACGGTGCACGCCATCAAGCACGGCACGATGATCCTCGAGACCCAGCAGTCGAGCGACGTCACCTACCGCCTCTACGACTACGACCGCGTCACCGAGGACGGCACCAAGCGCGAGCTCCACATCGACAGGTCCTGCGACGTCGTGGACTACGGCGTCGTGGCCCCTGCCTCCGGCGAGGTGGACGTCGTGGCGGACGACCGCGGCGTGGCCGTGCTCGAGAGCAACGAGGACTACACCGTGGAGACCGTGGACGTGGATGGCTCCCTCGAGCTCGCCGAGGACGCCCCGTTCCTGTGCGTGTCGGTCATCGCCGGCGAGGGCACGGCCAACGGCCACGCCGTCAAGGCGGGCTCCAACTTCATCGCCCCCTCTACGGTTCCCACGCTCTCCCTCGAGGGCTCCATGCGCCTCGTNGTGAGCCGCCCGTAGGGGCCGGCCGCCGGCGCTCCCGATATACCCACGAAGACGCCTGTGACGAGGGCGCCCGCANCCGCCACCGGCCGCGGGCGCCCTCTGCGTGTCGCGCCCTTCTACGTGCCGCGCCTTCCCNGNGGCCTAGAACGGGCGCACGGTGAAGGTGCGCTCGAAGGTCCCGCCGGGTGCGAGCAGGGTCTCGCCGCGCTTCTCCTCCATGGCGTCGCCCTCGTCGGTGCCCGTGGCCGTGCCCGTCCAGGGCTCCACGGCCACGAAGGGGGCGTCGCCGGCGGCCGACCAGATGCCGCAGTACTCGAAGCCGGGGAAGTTCACCTCGACGCCGTGGCCCGACCGGGTGCCCTCCAGGCGCACGGTGCGGCCGGGCACGTCCTGGAGCACGATGGCGTCGCGGTCGAACAGCCGGTGGGAGAGGGGCAGCACGGCCTCGCCGTCGACGACCGCCACGCGGTCGGACCAGTCGATGAGGCGGTCGTGGATGACCGGCGTATCGTAGGTCCAGGGCTCGGCGAACTCGAGCACCCAGTCCTCGAACGCCTCGCCGGAGCCTGGCTCCAGCGGCACGTTGAAGGCGGGGTGGCCGCCCAGCTGGAAGGGCATGGGCACGTCGCCGGTGTTCTCCACCGAGAAAGTCTGGGCCAGCGCCCCGTCCCCGACGGCGTAGGTCATGGAGAGGGAAAANGCGTAGGGCCACTGCCCCCGCGTGCCCTCGNCGTCGGTGAGGCGGAACGTGACGGAGGCGGGCCGGACGTCCACGACCTCGTGCTCGTGGGTNCGGGCGATGCCGTGCTGCGCCATGGTCGCGGGCCCCTGCTGGGTGGTGCAGCGGTCGCCGCGGAGCGCGCCCACGATGGGGAACAGCACCGGGGCGCGGCGGNGCCACCACCGCCCGTCGCCCTGCCAGAGGTACNCACGGCCGTCGANGGCGAGCGACAGGAGCTGCGCCCCCTCGGAGTCGACGGCCGCCCTGAGGTTGTCGCTTGCGATGACGGTGGTTGCGCCCACGGCACGCTCCTCTCGGAAACGGCGCCCCCGGTGGGCGCCCGTTCCCGTCCTACCACGGGCGCCGGTCGTGAGACAATGGCTTTTAGTCATTTACCAAGAAAGGAAGGCGATGGAAGACCTCAGGATCGCCACCATCGGCACGTCCATGATCACCGGCCAGTTCCTGGAGGCCGTGGGGCTCGTCGACGGTATCACCTTCGCAGGCGCCTACTCCCGCTCNCTCGAGAAGGCGGAGGAGTGGNCGCGCGCCCACGGCGCGGACAGGGCCTGGGACAACCTCGACGCCCTCGCGGCCGACGACTCCGTGGACGCCGTCTACATCGCGAGCCCCAACCTGCTCCACGCCGAGCAGGCCCTCAAGATGATCGGGGGCGGCAAGCACGTCCTCGTGGAGAAGCCCCTCGGCACCACCCGGGCCGAGGCGAGGCGCGTGTTCGAGGCCGCCAGGGAGAAGGNCGTCGTGGCCATGGAGGCCATGCGCCTCGTGCATGACCCCGCCTGGCGTGTCGTGGCCGAGAACCTCCACTTCCTCGGCACCCTCCGCAGGGCCAGCTTCCCCTACGGCAAGTACTCCAGCCGCTACGACAAGGTGCTCGCCGGGGAGCAGACCAACATCTTCGACCCCGCCTTCGCCACGGGCGCCCTTATGGACATCGGCATCTACCCGCTGAACGCCCTCGTACTCATGCTCGGCGAGCCGGACGACCTCATGTGCTTCGCCGACACCGTCGACGTCACGGGCGACGGCGGCACCATCGACCTCTGCGGCACCGTGCTCTTCGACTACCCCGACGCCGTGGCCACGGTGTCGTACTCCAAGGTCACCGACGACCGCCTCCCGGCCCAGATCGAGGGGGAGAAGGGCACCATGATCGTCGACAGCGTGCCCCAGCCCAGACGCATCGAGGTCTTCTACGGCGACGGCTCGAGCGAGGTGCTCCCGGTCCCCGGGCGGAAGAACCGGACCGACCACGAGGTGGGCAACATGGAGTTCGAGGTCGCCGACTTCCTGGCCGCCTGCCGCGGCGAGCTCTCCCTGGAGCGCCTCAACGAGAACACCCTGGCCGTGATCGGCANCATGGACACCGTCCGCCTGCGCGAGGGCATCGTCTTCCCGCACGACGAGGGCTGACATCCACCTGAGAGACAAGGAACCCCATGGTCAAGAAGCGCTTCCGGGCGGCCGCCATCGCCGCCGCCCTCGCCCTGTTCGCCGTCTGTGGCCTCGCCGCCTGCGGCCCCGCCGACACCGCCGCCCCCGCCGACGACGCGGGGAAGGCGCCCGTCACCGTCCGCGTGGCGTCCATGAAGGGCCCCACCTCCATAGGCCTNCTCGACCTCATGGCCAGGGCCGACGCCGGCGACGCCCCCGTGGCCTGCTCCTTTGACGTCGTGGGCACCGCCGACGAGGTGGTCAAGAAGGTCGTGGCCGGCGACGTGGACGTCGCCCTCGTGCCCGCCAACGTGGCCGCCGTGCTCTACCAGAAGACCGACGGCGAGGTGCAGGCCGTCGACATCAACACGCTCTCGGTGCTCGAGTGCGTCACGGCCGATGCCAGCGTCACCGACGTCGCGTCCCTTGCCGGGCGCACGGTCTACCTCACCGGCAAGGGCGCCACGCCCCAGTACGTGATGGAGTACCTGCTCTCCAAGGCCGGCGTGGCCGACCAGGTGACCCTCGAGTACAAGAGCGAGGCCACCGAGGTCGTTGCCGCGCTGGCGGCCGACCCCTCCGCCGTCGCCGTGCTGCCCCAGCCCTACGCCACCGCGGCCCTCTCCAAGGTGTCCGGCGCCCGCACCNCCTTCGGCCTCGGCGACGCCTGGAAGGCCGTGGCGCCCGAGNNCTCCGAGCTCGTGACCGNCGTCACCGTGGTGCGCGCGGAGTTCCTCGCCGAGCACCCCGACGAGGTCCGCTCCTTCGTCGACGCCCAGAAGGCGTCCGTCGAGGCCGTGCTCGCCGNCCCGGCCTCGGCCGCCGAGGTGGCCGTCGAGAAGGGCATCGTGGACAACGAGGCCCTCGCCGAGAAGGCCATCCCGCACTGCGGGCTCGCCTGCGTCACCGGCCAGGGGATGAGGGACGCCCTGTCCGNCTACCTCTCGGTGCTCTTCGACGCCGACCCCGCGTCGGTGGGCGGCGGCATGCCCGAGGACGACTTCTACTGGCTCGACTAGANGGCCTCCACGTCCCCGAACGGCGGCCGCCCGGCGCCCGCGCACGGCCCCGCCGCCGCGCGTCGGGCCCGGGCGGCCGCCGTCCTCGGCTGGCTCGCCCTGTGGCAGCTCGCGGCTTGGGCCGTGGGCCGGCCCCTCCTGCTCAGCGGCCCCGTCGACGCCGCCGCCTCCCTCGTGTCGCTTGCGTCCACCGGGGCCTACTGGGGCTCCGTGGGGCTCTCGGCGCTTCATGTGGCCCTGGGCTTCCTCGGGTCCGCCGCCCTCGGCTGCCTTATGGGGGCCGCCGCCTCGCGCCGCCCCGGGGTGCGCGTGGCTCTCGAGCCGCCCATGCTGGCCCTCAAGACCGTCCCCGTGGCGTGCCTCGTGGTGATCCTGCTGCTCTGGGTGGGCTCCGCCGGCGTCGGCATGGCGTGCGTGGCCATGGTCGTGCTCCCGGCCTACTACTTCTCGGCCCTCGAGGGGCTCGGCGCCCGCGACCGCACCGTCGAGCGCGCCCNCGCCGTCATGGGCGTGGGCCGCGGGTCGAGGCTCCTTGCCNGCTCCTGGCCCGGCCTCCAGCCCTACCTCGCGGCGACCTCCCGCGTGACGGTGGGCATGGCGTGGAAGGCCGGTGTCGCCGCCGAGCTCATCGCCCTGTCCGGCACCACCCTGGGCGCCCAGGTCTACCAGGCCAAGCTCCTGCTCGACACCCCCGCCCTCATGGCGTGGACCGTCACGGTCGTGGCCTGCGCGGCGGTATCCGAGCGCCTCGTCACGGCCCTCGTGGCCGCGTCGGTGCCCTGGGCCCGGCGTCTCGCCGTGTCCCTGGCCGTGCGCCGGGGCCCGGCTGCCCGGGAGCCCGGCACCGTGCTGTGGGCCCGCGGGCTCGAGGTCTCCCACGGCGGGGTGCCCGTCGCGGCGCCGGTCACCCTCGAGGCGGCGCCGGGTGACCCCGTGGCCGTGGTGGGGCCGTCCGGGGCGGGCAAGTCCAGCCTCGCCGCCGCCTGGTGCGGGTGGCTCGGGCCGTCGGCGGGAGAGTGCGGGCCCGACGCCCCCCTCGGCCTGCTCACGCAGGGCACCGACCTCGTGGACGGCCTCACCGCCGAGGAGAACGTGGCGCTCGTCTGCGGCGACGCGGCGGAGGCCCGCTCCGTGCTGGGGCGGCTCCTTCCCGAGGGCTGCCTCGGCCGCCCGGTCCGGGGGCTCTCCGGCGGCCAGCGCCGCCGCGTGGCCCTGGCCCGGGCCCTGGCCGCCCCCGCGGGCCCCCTCGTCCTCGACGAGCCCTTCTCGGGGCTGGACGCCGGCGCCCGGGACTCCGTCGCCGCCGCGGTGCGCGGGGCCGCTCGCACGCGCGCCGTCGTCTTCCTCGTGCACGGGCCCGAGGAGGCGGCCCGTCTCGGGGCCCGGGTCGTCCAGCTCTCGCCGGCGGCCGGCGCCTAGGCCCCCATGACGAGCCGCGGGCGGTGCGGCCCCTCCCACCCCGCGGTGCAGCGCTCCCGCACGGCGGCGAGCCGGGCCGGGTCCGAGAGGGACCGCGCCCGCACGGGGCACACCCCGATGCAGGCCATGCAGCCGTCGCAGCGGGCGGTGTCGGTGAGGTAGGGCTCGTCGGCGGGGATGCAGCCAGCGGGGCACGCGCCGGCGCAGGCCCCGCACCCCACGCAGGCAGCCGGGTCGCACTCGGCCGTGAACCCGAGCTCGAGGCGCTCGCGGGGGCAGGAGGCGGGCGGGAGCTGCGGGGGAGCGAGGTCGAAGAGCCCGCCGGCGTCCCGGAGCGCGGAGGCGACGGCGGCGCCGAACGAGCGGTAGGCGGCGAGGTCGTCTGCCGTGGGCCGGCCGGCGCCGAGGGCGGGGACCATGACGTGGCGCACCGGAGCGAGCACGGCCGCCACGGGGACGAGCCCGAGGCCCGGCGCGATGGCCTCGAGGTCGTGGAGCCCGTGGCCCGGGTCGCGGTCCCCGTAGGCGCACACGAGGACGCAGGGGGAGAACGCCGTGTGCACGCGCCCGAGGCGCTCCAGCCCCAGGGCCGGCACGGCGCCTCCGGCCACCGGCGCCCCGAGCACCACGAGGGTGCCCGGGTCCACGGGCTCGGGCCGCGTGCCCCGCGCGAGGTCGCGCTCGTGCCAGGCGAGCCCCGTACCCTCGGCGACGGCCCGGCACACCGCGGCGGTGGACCCGCACGGGCTGTAGGCCGCGACGGTCGCTGACGACGGCTCCACGGCGCCTCCCTCCCGGGGCCGCGCCCCGTCCCAAGATTTAACATCCCAACTATGGCGCCCCTCGGTCCCATGGGGCAAGATAGATTCGTTCAGACTGTGTTACGGTGGCTCGATAGCCCGTGAAACACGACGACAGCGCGCCGTTTCGTTCGCGTTGTTTTCCGATCCCCGTCGTCGAGACCCGGTCCCGGCCCTNTGCCGCGNCCGGGCCGCCGCGTACCCGAGGAGGTCCCATGTTCGACGAGCGACTTTCCGCCTACGGCATCCGCGTCCAGGAGGAGGACGTCCACTGGGACCTCTCCGTGACCCAGCTGGTGGAGGAGGCGCTCGTCCGCAAGGAGGGCGAGCTCGCGTCCACGGGCTCCCTCGTCGTGCGCACGGGCGACCGCTGCGGCCGCTCGCCCAAGGACCGCTTCATCGTGGACACCGAGGCCCAGCGCTCCGCCATCTGCTGGGGAGAGGTCAACCGCCCCATCTCCGAGGAGCACTACCGCCGCATCAAGCGCGGCATCTGCGAGCGCCTGAGCGAGCGCGACCCGTTCGTCATCCGCGGCCTCGCCGGCGCCCGGCGCCCCCACAGCCGCAAGTTCATGGTGGTGGCCGAGGAGGCCCACCAGGCGCTCTTCGTCAAACAGATGCTCGTGCGCCCCAACCGCTTCGAGCTCTGGCGCTACGGCGACCCGGACTTCGTGGTCCTGGCGTGCCCCAGCTTCAAGTGCGACCCCAAGGTCCACGGCACCAACTCCGAGGCGGCCGTCGTCATCAACTTCGAGGAGCGCGTGGTGCTCGTGGCCGGCACCGGCTACTCGGGAGAGATCAAGAAGGCCGTCTTCTCGGTCANGAACTACCTGCTGCCGGTGGAGGACGACGTCCTCACCATGCACTGCTCGGCCAACGTCGACCCCGCCACCAACTCCAGCGCCGTGTTCTTCGGCCTCTCGGGCACCGGAAAGACCACCCTCTCGGCCGACCCGCGNCGCCAGCTCATCGGCGACGACGAGCACGCGTGGTGCCGCGAGGGCGTTTTCAACATCGAGGGTGGCTGCTACGCCAAGACCATCGGCCTCACCCGCAACCGCGAGCCCGAGATCTGGGACGCCATCCGGTTCGGCACCCTCTGCGAGAACGTGGTGCTGAACCCGCTCACGCGCAAGCCCGACTACATGGACGACTNCGTCACCGAGAACACCCGCGTGTCCTATCNCGTGGAGTACGTCAAGAACGCCCTGCTCACCGGTGTGGACGGCATCCCCGACGTCGTCATCTTCCTCACGGCCGACGCCTTCGGGGTNCTGCCCCCGGTCTCGCGCCTCACCCCCGAGGGAGCCAAGTACCACTTCCTCACCGGATTCACCTCCAAGGTGGCCGGCACCGAGGAGGGCGTCGAGGAGCCGCAGCCCACGTTCTCCTCCATGTTCGGCGAGCCGTTCATGCCGCTGGCCCCCGAGGTTTACGCTCGCAAGCTCGGTGAGAAGATCGGCCGCCACCAGGTGCGCTGCTACCTCGTGAACACCGGTTGGACCGGCGGCCCCTACGGCACGGGCCACCGCATCGACCTCGGTGCCACCCGCGCCATCGTCGACGCAGTGCTCGACGGCTCCATCGAGGAGGCGACGTTCGTGCACAACGACCTCTTCAACCTCGACGTCCCGCTGTCCTGCCCCGGCGTGGAGCCGCGTATCCTCGACCCCCGGAGCACCTGGGTGNACGGCTGCGCCTNCGACCGCTGCGNCCTCNAGCTGGCTATCATGTTCAAGGAGAACTTCGACCGCCGGTTCCCCGACATGGCCGACATCGCAGAGGCCGGCGGCCCCCACATCCCCGAGGCCTGACGGCCGCCCGGCCGGGGCCCCGCGAGAAAGGCTTCGCCATGGAGTACACCGACCTCGTCCGCGCCCGGTACTCGTGCCGCGCCTTCGACGGCTCTCGGGCCGTCGAGCCCGAGAAGCTCGCCGCCGTCGTGGAGGCGGCACGCGTGGCCCCCACGGCCGTGAACCGCCAGCCGTTCCACGTGTGGCGGATCGCCTCCGAGGAGGCCCGCGCCGCTGTCGAGGGGAATTGCCGGTTCACCTTCGGCGCGCCGGAGTTCCTGCTTGTGGGCGCCAAGGCCGACGAGGCGTGGACCCGCCGGTACGACTCGGCCAACTTCGCCTGCGTGGACGCCTCCATCGCCGCGACCCAGATGATGCTCGCCGCCTCCGACCTCGGCCTCGGCAGCACATGGGTGGCCTGCTTCGACGCCCCCGCGCTCCAGGCGGCTCTGCCCGAGACGGCCGGCTACGACCTCGTGGCCCTGTTCCCCATCGGCTACCCCGCGCCCGACGCGGCCCCGGCCGAGCAACACGGGCGCCGCAAGGCCGTGGACGAGCTCTACTCGGAGCTCTAGGTGGTGCTCGCCCGCCGTCCGGCCACCGAGGCCGACATCCCCGCCTGTCTGGCCGTCTACGCCGCCGCACGGCGGTTCATGGCAGCCTCGGGGAACCCCGGGCAGTGGGGCTCTTCGTGGCCCCCGGCCGCGCTCGTGGCGGAGGACGTCTTTGCGGGGCGCCTCTGGGTGACGGAGGAGGGCGGCCGCGTCTGCGGGTGCTTCGCCGTCTGCCTGGGCGACGAGCCCTCCTACGCCTCCATCGACGGCGAGTGGCTCGACGCCTCGCCCTATGTCACGCTGCACCGCGTGGCGTCCGACGGGTCGGCCCGCGGGGTCCTTGCCGCCGCCGTGGAGCAGGCCCGCTCCGAGAACCCCCACGTGCGCGTCGACACCCACCGGGACAACGCCCCCATGCTCCGCGCCCTCGCCGCCCAGGGCCTCTCGCCCCGCGGCACGGTCACCGTCCACGACGGCACGGAACGCCTGGCCTTCGAGCTGGCCTGAGACCTCAGGCACGGTCCCGCGCCATGGGGAAGGGCCGGGCGCCGCCCCCGTCGGGGGAGCGGCGCCCGGCCCTCTGCGTGCGGGCGCGGGGTTGTCCTGCGGCCTACTCGGCGGAGGCGAGCTGGGCCTGTACGGCGGTGATGGCCACCACGGCCACGNTGTCNNTGGCGGNGCAGNCGCGGGAGAGGTCGTTGACCGGCTTGGCGATGCCCTGGAGCAGCGGGCCGTAGGCCTCGGCCTNGGCCAGGCNCTGNACGAGCTTGTNNCCGATGTTGCCGGCGTCGAGGTTGGGGAAGACGAGGACGTCGGCGTTGCCGGCCACCTCGGAGGTGGGGGCCTTCAGCGCGCCCACGGTCTCGTCGAGGGCGGCGTCGGTCTGGAGCTCGCCGTCGCAGAGGAGGCCGGGGGCCTTGGCGTGCACGAGGGCCGTNGCCTCGGCCACCTTGTCCACGTACTCGNAGTTGGCGGAGCCGTGGCNGNAGTAGGAGAGCATGGCCACGTGGGGCTCGGTGCCCATGANCTGCTTCCAGGNGGCGGCGCTCGCGATGGCAATCTCGGAGAGGGCCTCGGCGTCGGGGTACTCGTTGAGTCCGATGTCGGAGAAGACGAAGGTGCCGTGGTCGCCGTACTCGCAGTCGGGCACGCACACGACCATGAAGCCGGAGACGAGCTTGGTGCCCGGGGCGGTCTTGAGGATCTGGAGCGCGGGCCGCAGCGTGTTGGCGGTGGAGTGGCAGGCGCCCGAGACGAGGCCGTCGGCGTCGCCCATCTTGACCATCATGGTGCCGAAGTACGTGGCGTCGTCCACGAGCTCGCGGGCCTGCTCGATGGNCATGCNCTTCTTGGCGCGGAGGCGGCGGAGCTCCTGGGCGTAGGCCTCGTGCTTGGGCGAGGTGCGGGGGTCGACCATGCGGGCGCCCTCCACGGGCTCGGGCTCCTCGCCGTTGTGGAGGATGACGAGGTCCGCGAGGCCCTCTTCCACGATCCGGCGGGCGGCCTCGATGGTTCTGGGGTCCTCGCCCTCGGGGAGCACGATGGTCTTGCGGTCGCCCGCCGCCTGTGCCTTCATACGTGCCAAAAAGTCGCTCATGGAAACGCTTCCTCTCTCTGGGTGGGCCCCGCGGCCGAGCGCCGGCCTTCCATGCGGGCATATCGTGGCGGTCCGTGCCGCTCGCGACCATTATAGGTACGCGTGCTAACATTTCTTGCGGAATACGTGGCTTGGCGTCTCCTGGCTGCCCGACGGTCCGGGGGCGCCTCCGTGCCGTGACAGAAGGGTTCGATCCATGAGCATACGTACCGGGCTGCCGGAGGGTTTCCGCGCCGAGGACTACGACATGGTGGTCGTCGGCGCCGGCTATGCCGGGGCGGTCTGCGCCCGCCGGCTCGCCGAGGGCTGCGGCTTCAAGGTGTGCGTCCTCGAGCGCCGCGACCACATCGCCGGCAACGCCTACGACGCCTACGACGACGCGGGGATCCTCGTGCACGTGTACGGCCCGCACATCTACCACACCTTCTCCGAGCGCGTGGACCAGTTCCTCTCCCGCTTCACCGGCTGGACGGACTACCAGCACCGCGTGCTGGCCGACATCCACGGCACCCTCATGCCCGTCCCGTTCAACCACGCCAGCCTCAAGCTCGCCTTCGGCGAGGAGCGCGGCGAGGAGCTCTACCGCAAGCTCGTGGCCGCCTTCGGCGAGAACAAGAAGGTGCCCATCATGCAGCTCCGGGAGAAGAACGACCCCGACCTGCAGGAGGTTGCGGACTACGTCTACGAGAACGTCTTCCTCTACTACACGATGAAGCAGTGGGGCAAGACCCCCGACGAGATCGACCCGTCCATCACCGGTCGCGTCCCGGTGTTCATCGGTGACGACGACCGCTACTTCCCGGCGGCCCCCTACCAGGGCATGCCCGAGCAGGGCTACACCCGCATGTTCGAGCGCATGCTCGACCACGACCTCATCGACGTCTTCCTCGAGGTCGACGCCCGCGACATCCTGACCGTGGACGACGAGCACGTCACCGTCCAGGGCAAGCCCTACGGCGGCGAGGTCGTCTACACCGGCCCCCTCGACGAGCTGTTCGGCTGCGACCTCGGCGACCTGCCCTACCGCAGCCTCGACATGCGCTTCGAGACCCTGGACATGGACCGGTTCCAGCCCGTGGGCACCGTCAACTACACCACGAGCGAGGACTTCACCCGCATCACCGAGTTCAAGATCATGACCGGCCAGGTCAAGGAGGGCGTCACCACCATCATGCGCGAGTACCCGCAGCCCTACGAGCGCGGCCGCGGCATGACGCCCTACTACGCCATCATCGAGCCTCAGAACGAGGAGCTGTACCGCCGCTACCGCGACCGTGTGGACCACCTCACCAACTTCCACCCGGTCGGCCGCCTCGCCGAGTACCGCTACTACGACATGGACGGCGTCACCGCGTCGGCCCTGGCACTCTCCGACGAACTCATGGCCGCCCACGCCTGACGGGGGCACCACGACCCGTCAGGAATCCGACAGATGAGGACGCACCCACCGATGAGCACCAAGACGCTTTCCGTAGGCATTCCCTGCTACAACTCGGCCGAGTACATGGACCACGCGATCTCCTCGNTCCTCGAGGGGGCCCACTTCTCCGACGACATCCAGGTCATCGTCGTCGACGACGGCTCCACCAAGGACGACACCTTCGCCAAGGCCAAGGCATGGGAGGCCCGCTACCCCGACCTCGTGAAGGCCGTCCACCAGGAGAACGGCGGCCACGGCATGGCCGTCCTCTCCGCGCTCGAGGCGGCCGACGGCGTCTACTTCAAGGTGTGCGNNTCCGACGACTGGTACGACGGCGACGCCCTCGACTCCCTNANGAAGACCCNCCGCNGCTTCATCGACTACGNCGTGCGCGTGGACCTCGTCGTCACCAACTACGTCTACGAGCACGTGGAGGACGGCAAGCAGAACGTCATCGACTACCGGTTCGCCCTGCGTCGCAACAAGGTCCTCACCTGGGAGAAGATCGGGCACTTCGGCTACGACCAGAACCTGCTCATGCACGCCCTGTGCTACCGCACCGACATCCTGCGCGACGGCGGCNTCCCCATGCCGGCGCACACGTTCTACGTGGACAACATCTACGCCTACGTGCCGCTGCCCCGCTGCAAGACGCTGTACTACCTGGACGTCGACCTCTACCGCTACTTCATCGGCCGCGAGGACCAGTCGGTCAACGAGAAGGTCATGGCGGGCCGCATCGACCAGCAGCTGCGGGTCACCCGCATCATGATGGACGCCTACCACCTCTACGACGACGTCGAGAGCACCAAGCTCCGCACGTACATGCTCGACTACATGAACCTCATGATGGCCGTGTGCTCCATCTTCGCGCGCCTGTCCGACGTCCCCAACGCGCGCCTCAACTGCGACGCCCTCTGGGAGTACTTCAAGCAGTACGACAAGCGCATGTACAACTACTGCCGCAAGGGCCTTATCNGCATCGGTGNCAATCTCCCCACCAAGATGGGGGAGAAGACCTCCATCGGCCTGTACCGCATCATCCAGAAGGTGGTCAAGTTCAACTAGGCGGCGCTTCNGCTGTTTCATTTGACGCGANCGGGCCGCNNGTCCTGGGGCAATTCGCGGCTTTGCCGCTCAGATGCCCCGGGACCTGCGGCCCGGTCGCACTGTGTTCGGCCGGAGCGGCCCAGTTGCACTCGAGGGGCCACCCACCTGAGGGAAAGCTCGGGGCTCCGCTCTTTTTGGTCATGGGCCCCTTCCAGTTAAATAGGTAAATCGTCGGCATCCACGAGGGCTGTGCCTGCGGTATTGGGGATTAGTATCTGAGATACCAATAGGCCCTCGAACGGAGGTCGATTATGAAGGTCAAGAAATCGCTCGTTGCCGCCGCGCTCTGCACCGCTCTCTGCGCCGGGGTCTCCGGCGCCGCGTTGGCCCGGACCGTCTACTACAAAGGCACCGGAGTTTACTGGAACTACGGCCGCAACGCCGGTGTCTTTGGCTTCTCTGATTGCAACTNTCAAAAATACGAGCATTGCTCTTCTGTTAATGGATACAGCTCTGGCTGGCAGCAGCCCGGCACACTGTCGCAGGCATGGGGGTTTGTTGGCCCGTCAACAATTCAGGCCTACTGGAACTGCCGGGGGTAAGGCGGCTCCTGGTTTAATCCCCTTGGCCTAGTTTCCCTTTACATCTACGAGAGGGTATCCAGTGAAGAGATGGTACTCGGTAGTCAGCTTGGTCGTCATTGTTTGCCTTGCTGCTGTCGGCACGCTCTGCGCCAAGGGGGTTTTGGAGGCCTTGGTGATGCGGTCGGCGGGCTCGTGGCTCGCCGACCGCCCCACTCTCTACACCATGCAGCTCTCCGATGAGAGCAGGNAGCGCTTGGTGGGTGCNGTNCAGGCGTTTGCCCAAGACCATCCCATGACCGTGGTGAGCCACGACTCGGTCGTGCAGCAGTCGGGGGCCACTCTCTATACCTTTGGCGTTTTGGCCNNTNCTGCTGCGGTTTCCGCCGTGGNGCCCTTGGACGTATTGNGCACTCCCGTCGTGGACGATGCTGTGGTGAGCGCGGTGGTCTCAGGCGCGCCCGGTGCCTATGCGGGCTTTGGCAACAACGCCTTCGNNNGGGTGCAAGAGCTGCCAAGCATTCGCGCCGGGGCATACTTTAGGGTTCAAAAACTGGATTCTGCTGCAGTTGTGGGCAGCTCCTGCACGGTGTTGGGGCTGAGCGACGAGGAGTTCCAGGCGCNTCTGGCCGATGTCGCGACTGCCACGGGGTGCAGTGGGGAGGCGCTGACAGAAAAAACCTTCGGCTCTGTGCCGATGGCAGGCCTTTTCGCATTCTTCTCCGCCGGGGCCTTCCTTCTGCTCGCCCTCGGGCTTTCCCTTCTTTTGGTGGCCCGCTCTCTTTTGGAGCTCAAGACCCTCGGCGTGCGCCTGATGCTGGGATGGGGCGCGGGGGGATTTTTGCTTCGGCTGTTCAGGCNCCAGCTGGCGCAGCTGCTTGCCGTGGTGCCGNTATGCTTGGCAGGCACCGCCCTCATGTTGAGCGGCTTTGGCCTCACCGCCCCGTTGGCNGNCTTTGTGGGCACNATCGTGGCCGCGCCGGTCGTGGCGGTTTTGCTCTCGTTGGCCCTTGCCGCCCTGCCCATCCTGCTTGTCAACCCGGTGGACGCCATCTGCGCCCGCTACTCGCGGCGGGGATTCTACGTATTGGCGGCCGGCGTGTACCTTGTCACCTTGGCTGCGGTCTTTGGCGGCTCTTTGTATATCAATCAGCCGCTTGCCATGTACACAGACCTTGCCCGCACCCGCTCTGTGTGGAGCGCCTACGAGGACTGGTGGGTGGTCAAGGACCTTTCCGTGGACGGANAGCACTTTGTGGGCGATGCGATGGCCCAGGCCAAGGACGTCTACGACTGGTATGCCGCCCACGAGGACGATGAGGGCGTCTACCTGTCAAATGTCTCCTATACCCCTGAGGTCGATATTGAGGGCGACCTGCCCGATGCCGCGGTGCGCCCCGTCCCTTTCTGGTATCTGGCAGCTTCTCCCTCCTATCTCGAGCAGGCCGGCGTGGAGCTTTCGCCCGACGTCCTTGCCAAGGTGAGGCAGGGGGTGCGCGTGTACCTGCTGCCGAGTTCGCTGAGCGCGGGCGAGACCGAGGCCCTGAAATCGTACCTTCTCGCGTCTCGAAAGCCGTGGGACTCCAATATCGTCACGGAGTACATGAAGCACCNATCCACGGAGTTCGTTCCCTACGACGGGGCCAAGGGGCTGTTCACCTGGGCCGCCCATGAGGGGGAGNCTGCAGAGNCCTCGGGCATGGTCATCGCCGTGCTGAGCGCCGAGAACATGGTGCCCTTTGAGTCGGAGAGCCTGGTAGCCAGCGGCCTCAACAGCTACTTGAAAATGGATGGCCAAGCCGCCTCNCAGCTTTTGGACAACGACTCTGTCGCCTTGAACAGTGGCTTGGACCTGCGATTTGCCACCGTGGGCAACTTCATCGACGGCATGAAAAAGTTATTCGAGGAGCTCTTTTTCTTGTTCGGCATCGTCCTTGCCATGCTTGTGATCATCGTCGCCGTCATGGTCCNTTGCATCGTNGAGGTGGTCNACCGGGTGAGCGCCCGGGAGGTGTCGGTCAAGTGCGTGCTCGGCTTTGGCCCGTGGACCATTTACCGGAGGGAGTTCCTCTTTGTGAACATCGCCACGCTTACGGGCGTGGCCGTGAGCGCCCTCGCCCAGTCCACTGCAGGCCTTCTCATGGGCGGCGCGCTGCTCGTTGCCTCCAACCTGCTCATCGTGCTGGCGGCCCGCCGAAGGTCTGTGGCGGTCGTGTTGGAAACCGTGTCAAAGGAGCAATGATGGACTCCTCTATCCAGGTAAAAGACCTTGTCAAGTGCTTTGGCGAGCACAGGGTCCTCTCGGGGCTCAGCCTCAGCATTGCCGCAGGAGAGGCGGTGGCCGTCACCGGGCCGTCAGGCTGCGGAAAGACCACGCTGCTCAATATCTTGGGGCTGCTCGACACCCCCACGTCGGGCTCGGTCTGCCTACTGGGAAAGGCCTACCCGCCCATCAACAGCCGCAGCGCCATGCTCCTTCGCCGCAGCGCCATCAACTACCTCTTCCAGTCGTTTGCCCTCATCGACTCCAAGACGGTGCGCGACAACCTGCTTCTGGCCCTCTACCACACCAAGCTGGCAAAGAAGGAGAAGCTGTCCCATATCCAGGAGATGCTGGGGCGTTTTGGCGTGGGGGACAAGCTGGACTCTGNGGTGAGCGAGCTTTCCGGAGGGGAGAAACAGCGCGTGGCCATGTCCCGGGCCATGCTCAAGCCCGGCGACCTCATTCTTGCCGACGAGCCCACCGGCTCCCTTGACAGGAGGATGGCCAACATCGTCATGGACTCGCTTCTTCGCGCCACCCGCGATGCCGGCAAGACCCTTGTGATGGTCACCCATGACATGACCATGGCCGACAAGTGCGANCGGATCCTCACCANGGAGGAAGGGCGCCTCGTCTAAGAGCGGTCGGGCTTACTGGTCCATCGACGGCTTGAGGTAGTCNTCCANCACTTCGGGCATGCAGCCGTCGTCGCAGCTCGACCGCAGGATGCGGCAGCCCTTTGGCAGAAGCGGCCTCGCTAGCTCGCTCACGTTGGAGACCACGAGGGGAAGGCCTGCCACCTCGAGCATGGAGAGGTCGTTCACCGAGTCGCCCAAGGCCACCGTCTCGTCCATGGGCACGCCGAGGGTGGCGGCGATTTCTGCGAGGCCCGAGCCTTTGCCCACGCCTGCGGGGTTGAACTCCACGTAGCGATCGCTCGAGAACACCGGCTCTACNNCGTCNACGAGGTCGTCGNGGGCGTCNTNCGCNTCGTCGCGGAGGACATGGAGGGCGTCAAGGTCNGTGTTCTCGAACAGGATCTTGTACACAGGCTCGTCCAGCGAAGCCGCTTCCTCCCACGTGGACGGAACCACTTCCATACGGCCGCGCAAAAACTCCCGCTCGCCCTCGTTAAGGCTCATGGCCAAGGTGCGCCCCTCTAGGTACATGTGGCCGCAGAGGCCCCGCTCCTCCCCAAAGGCGCGCAGGCGCTCGGTCACGGCGGCATCAAGCGGGTGCGCGGCAACCACCGTGCCGTCGTTGGCGCACACGTAGCCGCCGTTGAGGGTGATGGTGTAGGAGTCAGGGTCGCCCTTTGTGCCCACCTCTTCCAGGATGCCCTGGACGCTGAAGTAGGGGCTGCCGGTGGCCACNACAAAACGGNCCCCCAGCTTCCCCATGGCGGCCACGGCATCAAGGTTTGACTGGGTGGGTCTCTTGTTGTGGCCGAGGAACGTCTCGTCCATNTCGCTTGCAACGNTGTGGTACATCGGCAGTGCCTNTCCTTCTGAGTGTGTGTCGCGACCATTCTAGCCACGGGCGCCTCCGGCGGCATTTCCCGGCGCTAGACTGAGAAAAGTCTATGTTCATACGGGAAGGGGATCATCATGGCAAAGACATGCGCCGTTCTTCTGGCGGATGGGTTTGAGACCATCGAGGCGCTGGCCCCGGCAGACTGCCTTGCCCGTGCCGGGGCCCAAGTGAGCCGCGCAGGCTGCACCGGTTCCACCGTCACGTCCGCCCAAGGGGTGCCGGTGGTCTGCGACGCGNAGCTCGCCGACGTCGANNNNGCNTCCTTCGACCTCGTGATTGTGCCGGGCGGCCTCGGCGGCGTCGACAACCTGCGTGCCTGCCCTGCGGTCGCAGCCGAGCTCAAACGCCGTGCCGCCAGCTCCGACCTCCTCGGCTGCATCTNTGCCGCCCCTGCGCTTCTGGCNGAGAACGGCNTGCNCGACGGCCNGGTCGCCACGTGCTATCCCGGTTGCGACACCGACTTCCCGGCAGGCGTGCNCCCCGAGAAAAACGGCGTGTACNNNGACGGCAACCTCGTCACGGCCAGCGGCCCCGCGTTTGCCGTGCCCTTTGGCCTCGCCCTTGTGGCCGCCCTGCTCGGGGAAGAGGATGCCCGTCGGGTGGCATCGGCCATGCTCGTGGAGTAGGGCCGTGATACTCGCGTCCGCCTCTCCGAGGCGCATAGAGCTTATGCACCGCGCCGGCTTCTGCCCGCGGGTCATGCCTGCCGACGTTGACGAGCGTCGCCTTGAAGGGGAGGCGCCCTTGGAGCTCGTGGCCCGCCTCGCCCGTATGAAGGCCCTTGCCATGGTGGAAAAGGCTGAGGTCAACGAGCTTGTCGTGGGCGCAGACACCATCGTGTGGATGGGAGATGGGGCCTTGGGGAAGCCCGCCTCGCCCAAGCAGGCACAAGCCATGCTCACCGAGCTCTCGGGCCGCGTGCACCACGTGTCCACCGGCTGTGCCATGGCGTTGCACGCAGCCGACGGCTCTGTGGCCGACGAGACGTTCACCTGTACCACCGATGTACGCTTCTTCGACCTTGAGCCGGCCGAGATCTCCTCCTACGTGGCGAGCGGGGAGTGCTTTGACAAGGCGGGCGCCTACGCCATCCAAGGCCTTGGAAGCCTGCTCGTGCGCGACATCGACGGCAATTACGACAACGTGGTCGGCCTGCCCGTGGCAGAGCTTTCCCGGAGGATGCGCGCCTTTCTCNGTACGATGGGCACTGACGCTTCGTGACAGAGGCCATATACGNGCCTGAAAGCACATATGTGCTTTCAGGCGATCTTGATATAGGGGTTGTCCATGAAAGGAGGGGCGCCATGAGGCTCCCAGGATTCGACGACGTGTACGTGGGGCATCGCAGCGACCCTGAGGCGGGCACCGGGGTCACGGTGGTGGTGGCGCCTGCGGGGGCCGTCGGGGCCGTGGACGTGGCCGGCGGCGCCCCGGCCACCCGCGAGACCGACCTGCTGCGCCCCGAGGAGACCGTGGACCGCGTCTACGCCGTGGTGCTTTCCGGCGGCTCCGCCTACGGGCTTGCAGCCTCATCGGGCGTCATGGACGAGCTGGAGCGCAGGGACATAGGCCTTGACCTCGGGGTCTGCCGTGTACCCATCGTGTGCGGCGCATGCCTGTTCGACCTGGCGGTGGGCGACCCCTCCGTGAGGCCCGATGCCGCCATGGGGGCCGAGGCCTGCGCCGAGGCGCTCGACGGCTCGGACGCGGCAGGTCTTGCCCAGGGCAACGTGGGCGCCGGCACGGGTTGCACCGTGGGAAAGTTCCTCGGCCCCGACATGGCCATGAAGGGCGGCTTCGGGTGGTCGTCCGCCTCGGCGGGCCCGCTCGTGGTGACGGCCGTTGTCGCGGTGAACGCGGTGGGCTCGGTGACAGACCCCGCCACAGGCGCCCCGGTGGCGGGCGCGCGGGTGGCCGCCGACTCCGCGGCTCAGGTGGCGGACCCCCTGTCGGCCATTTTGGCCGGCGCGTCCATGCCCCTGTCCGTGCTCGACCGCACCAATACCACCATCTCGTGCGTGACGACCAACGCCAAGCTCACGAAGGCCCAGGCCACCAAGGTGGCGCAGATGTGCTCAGACGGGTATGCCCGCGCCATCGCGCCCAGCCATACCACCAACGACGGCNNCTCCGTGTTCGTGCTCGCCACAGGCCAGGTCGAGATGCCGGTGGACCTTGTGGGCGTCCTCGGCCAACGGGTGCTGGCAGACGCCGTGGCGTCCGGCTGTCGGGAGGCCCGAACCGCCTACGGCTTTCCCGGGGCGGCAGGGTAGGGGCCATCTTCCTTCCTGTTACTGTGTGTGAGGCACTGCGCCTGGGGGCGGCTGGGGGCGACTCAAAGGGTCGCCCCCAGCCGCCCCCAGGCGCATCGGTGCCGCCCTGTTGTGCGGACGGGAGGAGAAGCGCGCCACCGTAGCGCAACGAATCGGCCAAATCGGCAAAACGATGCGCCACGGTGGCGTGCCCGGTGGTGCGGCACGCCACCGTGGCGCGGTTGTTGTGGGACGTGGTGCGGGCAGAGGCGCCGGCAGTTGCTCTACTGTCTAGGAGCGGGGGCGCAGCAGCGTGACGCACTCCACGTGGAAGGTCTGGGCGAAGAGGTCCACCGGCTTCACCCAGACGGGAGAGAAACGCCCCGCCTCCTCAAAACGGTCGAGGTCCCGGGCGAGCGTGGCCGGGTCGCACGACACGTAGGCGATGGCGCGGGCGTCCAGGGTGGAGAGCTTTTCCACCACGTCGGGGGCGAGGCCTGCTCGCGGCGGGTCCACCACCACGATGTCGGCTCCCTCGTCGGNAAACTCGCGGCCGGCGTCGCCTCCCACGGCGTCAGCGTTGTCGATGCCGGCGCGCTCGAGGTTGTGGCGCAGGTTGCCCACGGCGGGGCCGTAGGACTCCACGGCATCCACCCAGCTTGCGCGACGCGCCAGCGGCAGCGTGAACGTGCCGGCGCCCGAGTAGAGGTCCATGGCCGCGTCGTCTGCGCCGGGTTCAAGGGCCTCCAGNACCAGTTGCACGAGCTGCTCGGCGCCCAGCGTGTTCACTTGGAAGAACGACGGGGCACTCACCCGCATGGTCTCGTCGAGGATGCGCTCCTGCCACCAGCCGTTGCCGTCCAGGCGTTCGGTGCCGGCCAGCTTGCGGGCCTTGAGCGGGCCCTTTGTCATGACGCGCACAATGGAGCTGGCACCCGTGGCGTCGCCGAGAATCTTGGCGGCCTGGGCGCGGGGAAACGGGCTCGGCTCCGTCCAGAGGGCCACCTCCACGTCGCCCGTGCGCCTTGAGGCCCGGATGCCCACGCGCTCCACGTTGAGGTTGTGGGAGTTGGCAAGGTAGGAGAGCGACCCCGAGACCGCCTTCACAAGCCCCTCGTGGTCCGCGTCCAGCAACAGGCAGCGGTCCACCTTCACTACGCCGGAGTCGCCCTGGGCGTGCATGCCCACGACAGCGCGGCCGCGCCTGCGCTCCACGGCGAGCTCCACCTTGTTGCGGTAGCCCCACGAAGCTCCGNGGGCCAGAACCGGTGCCACAAGGGCCTCGGCCCGCTCTGCCCCTAGGTGCCCGATGCGCGAGAGGCTCTGCACCACGTTGTCGCGCTTGGCGGCGAGCTGCGCCGCGTAGTCCATGGCGGCCCAAGGACAGCCGCCGCAGACCGAGGCCCNCGGGNANCGCNNNCNCANGCGGTCGGGAGACGGCTCCAGCACGGCTGTGACCCGCGCTTTGACAAGGCGCTTTTCCTCTCGCACCACCTCGGCCTCAACGACGTCGCCGGGCACCGCTCCCGTCACGAACACCGCCCTGCCGTCATCGGCGTGGGCCACGGCGTCGGGCCCGTAGGCCATGGACTCTATCTTGAGGCGCATCTNCCGTCCCTCCCTGCGGCGTCGCTCGCGCCGCCTCTGCTCTCGCTCGTTTTTCCTGTCCGCCTTGGCCTGGGCCGCCTGTGCCGCCTCGGGCCCNATGACAATGGTGCGAAGCCCCAGGCCGATGAGGGAGAGCGCCGCGGCGACGCGCCCGGGGGGCCTGCGCACGATGGTGGTGGGAGCCTCGCTGCCTGCCGACCCTTCCACGGTGGGTTCTGCCTTCACCTCGTCCGCGTCTTTCCCGCCTGCGCCCTCCTTTTTTTGCGGGCTCGGCTCTGCGGCGGACTTGTCCGGATCGGCGGCAAAGTCGGGCTCGTGGGGAAGGCCCGACGCCGGCGCGTCGTTTTCTCCAACGGCCTTGTCGGCTTCGGCAAGGGTCGCGGCGCCGGCGGTGACNGCTCGGGCGAGCACCTCGTCCTCCACAACGGGGTCTGCGCCAACGGCCATGGGGCGCACGTCGGCGGCGACGTTGGGGACCCTNGTTGCCGGGTAACCGGCGTAGAGGGCGATGAGGCGTCTGGTNACGTCGNGCGGNAACGACGCCAGCTCGGGCGAGAGGGGGGTGCCGCGGTCAGCGTGCCCGCGATTGACCATGGCGTGGTGGTAGGCGAGGGCGATGAGCACCTCTTGGCTGTTGACCAAAGGGTCGTCGGCTTCCACAGGGATAGGGCTCCACGTTCCCGACGTCGTGAGGCGCCTGGCCTTCACGTTGTCGGAGAGTTGGAGGTCCATGTACTCCACCACGAGCTCGCGACAGGTGGGGTCGAGCACGGGGAAGCAGATCTCCACGCGGCGCTCGGTGTTGCGGGTCATCATGTCGGNGCTCGACAGATAGAGCGNGTCGGCATGCTCGCCGAAGGCGTAGACGCGGGAGTGCTCCAGCAGGCGTCCAACGATCTGGCGGATCTCAAGGCCTTCGGTGCGCTCTGCGATGCCCGGCAGGATGCAGCAGATGCCGCGGACGACAAGGGTCACCGAGACGCCCGCCTGCACCGCCTCGGCCACCTTGTCGATGACGTCGCGGTCGGTGAACGAGTTCATCTTCATGAACACGCGGCCGCGCGCCCCGGAGCGGGCGCGGCCGATCTCGCGGTCGAGGCCGCGCATGATGAGCGGCTTCAGGCCCGAAGGGGCCACGCCCAGGTGGCGGTAGGTGCCATGGAGGTTGCCCAGGGTGAGGTTCCTGAAGAATGCGTTGCCGTCCTCGCCGATGCCTTTGTCGGCCGTGAGCAGCAAGAAGTCGGAGTACAGGCGGGCGGTCTTCTCGTTGAAGTTGCCGGTGCCCAAACAGGTGATGCGGCGGATGCCGTCGGTGCCGTGGTAGGTGATCTGGCAGATCTTGGAGTGGCACTTGTAGCCTTCGGAGCCGTAGATGACGGTGCAGCCGGCCTGGGAGAGGCGCTCGGCCCACTCTATGTTGTTCTTCTCGTCGAAGCGCGCGCGGAGCTCCATGAGGACGGTGACGTCCTTGCCGTTCTCGGCGGCAGTGATAAGGCTCTCGCAGAGGCGCGAGCGGGTGGCCACGCGGTAGAGGGTGATGCGGATGGAGATGCACTCGTCGTCGGTGGCGGCCTGGCGCACGAGGTCGAGGAACGGGTTCATGGACTCGTAGGGGAAGTAGAGCAAGACGTCGTGGTCCATGACCTGGTCGCGCACGGGCACGGAGGCGTCGACCATGGGGGAGCCCTGCGGCTCGAAGGGCTCGAACAGCAGCGCCTGCCGGTGACGGGCAGGCAGCTTCGACTCGAGGCCGTATACATAAGAGAGGTCCAGCGGGATGTCGAGGCGGCTCACCCGCTCGCGGGAGAGGCCCAACTCCTCGCGTACCAGCTCCTCGAGCTCCTCGCCCAGGCNGCCCTGGNANTCNNCGCGCACCGGGTCGAGGCGCAAACGGCGGCGCAGGATCTTCTTCATGTGCTGGCGGTAGTCCTCTTCCTCCTCCACGCCCTCGCCGTCGGGGTCGATGTCGGCNTTGCGGGTGACGCGCACGACGGCGCATTTCGTGGGAACCATGGAGCCGAATACGTCGGAGTGGGCGAGGCCTTGGACGATGACGTCCTCCACGAGCGCGTAGCGGTAGCGGTCGGGGCCCGAGGGCAGCGCCACGACGCGGGGCGCGTTGGGTGGCACCTCCACCATGCCGAGCAGCTCTCCCTCCTCGCCGGCGTCGAGGGCGCACATGACGTAGAGCTGCCCGTTGCGCAGGTTGGGGAAGGGGTGGCGCGGGTCCACAACAAGGGGGGAGAGCACAGGCAGAAGCACCCGGTCGAAGTGGCGGCCCACGGCCANGTTGTCGCGGTCGTCGAAGTCTCCCACGCCCACGCGCTCCAGGCCNAAGCGCTCGAGCTGGCGCTCGATGGCGCCGAAGGCCTCCTCTTGGCGCCCGAGAAGGTCGGGGAGCAAAGAGAACAGCGCGTCGAGCTGCTGGGCAGGGGTGAGGTCGCTCTTNTTGTCGCNCGGCGGGTTCTTGAGGCCCTCCATGGTGGAGAGGCCGCCCACGCGGATCATGAACCACTCGTCGAGGTTGCTCTGGAAGATGGCGCAGAACTTGAGGCGCTCGAAGAGCGGCACCTCGGGCGTGAGCGCCTCGGTGAGCACGCGGTCGTCAAAGCGCAGCCAGCTTACCTNGCGGTTNTGGGTGAAGGAGTAGTCTCTGAGCTGGTGGGGTGCCTCCTTGGCGCGGGCGCGCCTGGACTCCTCGTGCCCCTTGCGGNTCGCGCTCTTGGCATAGGCCTTGAGGGCCGCGGCGTCGCGCTTGGCCTTTTTGCCGCCGTGCGCCTTGTCCTTTTGGGCGCGCTTGTCGGGCGCTTGCCCCTTCTGGCCTGTGTCCTTCCGTTTTTTGTGGGCCTCTCGAGTTTTTTTCAGGTTGTTTTTCTTTTTCTTAGGGCTCTTGGCCATGGGCGCTCCTCGATGTCGGCCTTGCGGCCGGTTGTTTTCATCCCCATTATGCGGTGGATGCGCTGTGGGGCCGGCTGCATTTCGGGCATTGAAACGCGTCTTTCGCAGCAAGGGGGCGCCGATTTTCCAAGGCCGTTTCGGCCCCTATGCATGGTCCCGCAATAATATGCAGTAATAGAGAGACTATATGCACATATTACGGCACTGTCAGATAAAGCAAATATTGCAGTTTTCTGATGTGTTGTATCAATGGGGGGATGCNTTGAATNAAATAGNGAACCCGTATTTTAGTGTGATTGCATAATCACAGGTAAACCACGAGTTATACACAACGAATTCACTAATAAGGCCAAATTCAGAGCATATTGCCGTCCACAGCTGAAAAGTAACCGTTGGCCGTGAACAGGAAACATTATTCACCGTCAGCGAACCATAATTGGCACAGCGAAACCGAGGCTGGCGGGTGCCCGAGAACCCCGCGAACCGCGTGTTCCCACCGATAATTGGTCCGCACAATGGCTGGCGTCCCGCANANAGGCGAGGCGCCGTCGACAGAAGGAGGCACAATGTCCAAAGGGCTACATGTCCCGNGCGAGATCGGCGACCTGAAGAAGGTCATGCTGCATCGCCCCGGCGACGAGCTGCTCAACCTGCCCCCCGACGAGCTGGAGCGTCTGCTGTTCGACGACGTTCCCTTCCTGCNCGTCGCCCAGGAGGAGCACGACACCTTCGCCCAGACCCTGCGCGATCAGGGTGTCGAGGTGCTCTACCTCGAGAAGCTCGTGGCCGAGGCCCTCGACGCCGCCCCCGGCGCCCGTGACGAGTTCCTCGACCAGTGGATCTCCGAGGCCGGCATCACCGGCAAGCACGCCCCGGCCATCATCCGCGAGTACATCGACTCGTTCAAGGACAACTACGAGATGGTGCTCCACACCATGGCCGGTGTGACCAAGCAGGAGGTGCAGCTGCCCGTCAAGGCCAGCGAGACCCTGCGCTCCATCGTGGGCACCGACGGCGACACCGAGAGCGACCTCCTGGTCGACCCGATGCCCAACCTCTACTTCACCCGCGACCCGTTCGCGGTGGTGGGCAACGGCGTCAACCTCAACCGCATGTACTCGGTCACCCGCAACCGCGAGACCCTCTACGGCAAGTACATCTTCAAGTACCACCCCGACTACAAGGACTCCCCGCTGTGGTATCGCCGCAACTCCGCATACCATACCGAGGGCGGCGACGTGCTGAACCTCAACAGCCACGCCATCGCCGTGGGCATCTCCCAGCGCACCGAGGCCGCTGCCATCGACGTCATGGCCAACCACATGTTCTGGGGCCACGAGGACTGCCCGATCGACGAGATCTACGCCTTCAACATCCCGAGCTCCCGTGCCTTCATGCACCTCGACACGGTGTTCACGCAGATCGACGTCGACAAGTTCACCATCCACCCCGCCATCATGGGCACCCTGCAGGTGTTCAAGCTCACCCCAGGCAAGGAGGAGAACGAGGTCAAGATCGAGGAGATGAACGACACCCTCGAGCACACCCTCGCCAAGATCCTGGGCCTCGACCAGGTCACGCTGATCCCCTGCGGCGNCGGCGACCCCATCGCGGCTGCCCGCGAGCAGTGGAACGACGGTTCCAACACNCTCTGCGTGNGCCCCGGCACCATCTGCGTCTACCAGCGCAACAACGTCACCAACGACATCCTCTACAAGGCCGGCATGGAGCTCCTGGTCATCCCGAGCGCCGAGCTCTCCCGCGGCCGCGGCGGCCCCCGCTGCATGAGCATGCCGTTCTGGCGCGAGGACCTCTAAACCTCAGCCTCCTCCGGGGGCCGGCCCGTCCGGCCCCCGGTCGACGCGGGCCTGGGGCCCGCGCTATCCCGATGCTTCAAACGCCGCGCCCCATCGGGGGCGCATGACAGAAAGGAACCGCAACGATGGGTGTCAACATCGCCGGCCGCAGCTTTANCAAGATTCTCGACTACACCCCTGAGGAGATCCAGTACCTCGTCGACGTGTCCAAGACCTTCAAGGACATGAAGCGCAACGGTGTGCCCCACAAGTACCTCGCCGGCAAGAACATCGTCCTGCTCTTCGAGAAGACCTCCACCCGTACCCGCTGCTCCTTCGAGGTGGCCGGCAACGACCTCGGCATGGGCGTCACCTACCTCGACCCCGGCAGCTCCCAGATGGGCAAGAAGGAGTCCATCGAGGACNCCGCCCGCGTCCTCGGCCGCATGTACGACGGCATCGAGTACCGTGGCTTCTCCCAGGAGCTCGTCGAGGAGCTGGCCGAGNNGGCCGGCGTCCNNNTGTGGAACGGCCTCACCGACGAGTTCCACCCCACGCAGATNANCGCCGACCTCCTCACCATCGAGGAGAACTTCCCCATGGGCGTCAAGGGCCTGAAGTTCGNCTTCTTCGGCGACACCCGCAACAACATGGGCAACTCCCTCATGGTGCTCTGCGCCAAGATGGGCATGCACTTCGTGGGCTGCGGCCCCAAGGAGCTGCGTCCCACCGACGAGCTGATCGCCACCTGCGAGAAGATCGCCGCCGAGACCGGCGCCACCATCACCTTCACCGACGACCCGAAGGCCGCCGCCACCGACGCCGACGTCCTCTACACCGACATCTGGGTGTCCATGGGCGAGCCGGCCGAGCTCTGGGCCGAGCGCATCAAGGAGCTCAAGCCCTTCCAGGTCAACAGCGAGCTCATGGGCCTCGCCCACAAGGACGCTATCTTCATGCACTGCCTGCCGTCCTTCCACGACACCAAGACCACCATCGGTGAGGACGTCGCCGAGAAGTTCGGCATCAAGGAGATGGAGGTCACCGACGAGGTCTTCGAGTCCCGTCAGTCCAAGGTCTTCGACGAGGCCGAGAACCGCATGCACACCATCAAGGCCGTCATGTACGCGACCCTGAAGTAACTTCAGCTCCATGCGTGCTCTCGAAGGGCCCCGGCAGTTGCTGGGGCCCTTTTTTGCGCTGAATAAAACGGTATATATGTCGCTTCTGTATATATACTTGAAATCAAAGGAGCCTGTTTTGGGAATACCTTCCAGCGTTGTGAGAAAACGGGGGCGAAAGCCTCCCTGCGGAGAAGGAGGGTTCCCTTGTCAGACGGACAGACGTCTGCCGCTCAGTCGGGCGGTNCGGGCAAGATCGGCCTTTTCGGGCTGATCGGTATGGTGGTGAGCTCCTGCATCGGNTCGCNNNNCTTTGCCCTCACCNGTCAGATCGCCCAGNTCGCGGCCCCAGGCCCGGCCCTCATCGCTNGGGGCATTGCCGGCGTCGGCTTCCTCATGCTCGCCCTTTCCCTGAAGAACCTGGGCGAGAAGCGTCCCGACCTCGACGGCATCTTCAGCTACGCCACTGAGGGCTTCGGACCGTTCGCCGGTTTCNTTTCGGGCTGGGGCTACTGGCTTTCCGCATGGCTGGGCAACGTGGCCTTCGCCACGGCCATGATGAGCGCCGTGGGCATGTTCTATCCGCCNTTTGCCAGCGGCAANACCGTGCCCTGCGTGGTCATTGCCTCAATCTTCATGTNGGCCCTGACCTTCCTGGTGATTCGCGGCGTCGAGAGCGCCTCGTTCCTAAACGCCATCGTCATGGTGGCCAAGGTCGCCGCCCTCGCGCTCTTCATCGTCTTCGGTGTCGTGATGTTCAACGCGGGTGTCTTCACCCAGGACTTCTGGGGCCAGCTCTACGACAACCTCGTGGCCATGGGCCAGGCCGGCCCCGACGCCGTGGCCCTGGGATCTGTGGGCCAGCAGGTGGTCAACTGCCTGATCATCATGATGTGGTGCTTCATCGGCATCGAGGGCGCCTCGGTGCTTTCGAGCCGCGCCCAGAAGAAGAGCGACGCTGGCAAGGCCACGGTCATCGGCCTTGTGGCCCTGCTCGTCATCTACATCGGCGNGTCCGTGCTGCCCTTCGGCTTCATGCCCTACACCGAGATTGCCCAGCTCAACGACACCACCTCCATGGCCGAGGTCTTCAACCTCATGGCCCCGGGCTGGGGCGGTCCCTTCATCACCATCGCCATGATCGTCTCCATCGCCGGCTGCTGGCTCTCGTTCACCATCCTGCCCGCCGAGACCACCCAGCTCATGGCCAACCACAAGCTGCTGCCGGCCTCCTTCGGCCAGCTCAACGACAAGAAGTNGCCGCAGTNCTCGCTGCTCGTGGTTGCCGCCTGCACCCAGGCCTTCCTGATCGTCGTGATTTTCTCCGAGAGCGCCTATGACTTCGCGTTCTCCATGTGCACCGTTGCCATCGTGGTTACCTGGGCCTTGGCCGCCGCTTACCAGATGAAGTACTCCCTTGCTCACAAGCAGGCGGGCCAGGCCGTCATCGGCCTTATCGCCCTGGCCTTCTTGGTCGTCGGCGTGCTTTTCAACGGCTGGAGCTTTCTGCTCCTCACCTGTATCGGCTACATCCCGGGCCTCTTCGCCTATGTGAGCGCCCGCAAGACAGAGGGCGTGAGGTCCTTTACGCCGGCCGAGCACGTTGTGGAATACGTCGTCATTGCAGGCGCTGTTCTGGCCGTCATCCTTTTGGCCACGGGCATCATCGTCATCTAGCCTTGCCCTCCATCCCAGGAAAAACCGTGCCCAAGGAAGGGGNGTCGCGCATGTTCGCTCGGCGCCCCTTCTTTGTGCGCCTCCCGACAGATCGTTGCGGCCGTGGCGACGACCCGGCTCCAACATCTTTGAACGGGCACTGGCTGTGCTTTGGGAGAGGGGGGCGGATGGGCACAGGTCGGCAGGTCTATAATTGTTCATAGGGATGCGCCTGGGGTGCCCATGCATAAGCCGGTGCCGTCTTGCCGCCTGCGTGCACCAGGAAGGTCATTCATAGGAAATCATGAATCAGTGTCCNTTTATTGCGTATATGATGAAAATGGTTTGATGGCGTAAAGTCGGCTAAAACCTTATGGATGGAATATCGGGACAGTAAATAGATAAATCATAACTTAATAAATAATAACTACACGTATTACTAAAGTCGGCTTCTAACTGCGAAAACAGGGGAAATTTGCATTATTTCATCTAGGTTTCCGCGAACGGCCGTAATGTACCAGTAAGCGGTACCTTTTCCGCCTAATCCCAGTTTTCGGCATTAAGGGAATCTTCATATGTATAAAATGAGTCAGGAATCGTTAGGGGAGGGGCTCTGGTGAGCCCCCGCACGGGGCGCGTCTCAAAAGAGGTCCGCCCCCAACGAGGAAAGGAGACCCAAGGCATGTCAGACGTGACAAAGCCTAAGAAGAAGCGGGAGATGCTCTCTTCTTACACGATCTTGTTCATCATCCTGATCNTGNTGGCNCTTATCTCCATTGCCATGTCCGCGGCAATCCCGGACATCACTGNCGCCACCCTGGGTGACGTGCTGATGGCCCCCGCAGAGGGCTTCGTCGACGCCGTCGATGTCTGCCTGTTCGTCATGGTGCTCGGTGGCTTCCTTGCCATCGTCGAGCGCTCCGGCGCCCTGAACGCCGGCATCTCGACGCTGGTGCGCGCCATGGGCGGCAACGAGCTCAAGCTCATTCCCATNCTCATGATCATCTTCTNGATCATGGGCACCACCTACGGCTTCTGCGAGGAGTCCGTGGGCTTCTACGCCCTGCTCGCCGCCACCATGATGGCCGCCGGCACCGACGTGCTCGTGGGTGCGGCCATGGTGCTGCTCGGCGCCGGCTGCGGCGTGCTCGGCTCCACGGTCAACCCGTTCGCCACGGGCGTCGCCTCCGCCACGCTCACCTCCATCGGCATCCCGGTGGACCAGACGATCATCATCGTCCTCGGCCTGATCCTCATGGTCGTGGCCGACGTCATCTCGATCCTCTTCGTGTACAACTACGCCAAGAAGGTCAAGGCCGACACCGGCAAGTCCATCCTCACCGGCCACGAGATCGAGGCCGCCGAGAAGGAGTACGGCAGCGCCGCCAAGGCCGTGTCCGAGGCCAAGGCCATCACTGGNCGCCAGAAGGCCGNCCTGNCCCTGTTCGCCGTCACCTTCGTCGTCATGATCATCGGCTTCATCCCCTGGGAGGACCTGGGCGTCAACGCTTTCAACGCCGGCTACGCCTCCGAGGAGGTCACCGCCCCCATCACCGGTGACGAGATCGTCGCCGCCTGGGGCGACGGCGGCATCGACGGCGACATCGTGTTCAACTCCGAGCCCGACGCCGTCGTGACCAGCGAGACCACCACGTCCCTCGGCTGGTCCGCTTTCCTCACCGGCACCCCGCTCGGCCAGTGGTACTTCGCCGAGGCCACGGCCTGGTTCCTCATCATGGCCATCATCATCGGCGTCGTGGCCGGCCTGTCCGAGCGCGAGCTCGTGGACACCTTCATCGCCGGCGCCGGCGACATGATGGGCGTCGTGCTCGTCATCGCCCTCGCCCGCGGCGTCTCCGTCCTCATGGACGTTACCGGCCTCTCCAACTGGATTCTGGCCTCTGCCGCCGCCGGTCTCAAGGGCATGAGCGCCATCGTCTTCGCGCCCCTGTCCTTCATCCTCTACGTGCTCCTGTCCTTCCTCATCCCGTCGAGCTCCGGCATGGCCACCGTGTCCATGCCCATCATGGGCCCGCTGGCTGTGGAGCTGGGCTTCTCGCCCGAGGTCATGGTGCAGATCTACTCCAGTGCCAACGGCTTCGTGAACCTGTTCACGCCCACCTGCGGCGCCATCATGGGTGGCCTGGCGCTGGCCCGCGTGGAGTACTCCACTTGGCTGAAGTTCGCCACCAAGCTCCTGGCGATCCTCTTCGTGGTCCTCGTCGTCATCGTGACGGTGGCCTGTATGGTGGTGCCCGCCTAGCGGAAGGCGCNNTTGAAACTCGCGACCACGGAAGGTCCAAAGAAGGGCCCCGCCGCACTAAGTGCGGCGGGGCCCTTTCCATGGGGCGCGGGGTGTCGACG
>NZ_CAJMXC010000005.1:0-58942 GCF_905219715.1 Olsenella sp. CU969 | reverse complement strand
GCGCCCAGTCCATCTCCCGTTTCCTCACCAAGGGGACCAAGGTCGCCGTCGAGGGCCGACTCCGCTGGAGCCAGTGGGTCGACCGCGACACGCAGAAGAACCGCTCCAAGATAGAGGTCGTCGTGGACGACATCGAGTTCATGGGGCANCNCGGNGACGGCCAGGGCAACCCCGGTGGNTACGGGCAGGGGGGTTACCCCCAGGGAGGCCAGGGGTCCTATCAGGCCCAGGCTCAGCAGGCCCCGCAGGTCCGCGAGCCCTACGCCCCCCAGCAGGCGGCGCAGCCCAACTGGGCGGCCGCCACGCCGGAGACCCCGGCCCCGGCAACGCAGGCCCAGCCCCCCATGGGCGAGACCTACGAGGCCGACATCCCGTTCTAACTTCCCGGCGGCCTCGCGGCCGCCGCAATGAAAGGTACCTAAGACATGGCCACTGAGTATCNGCGTNAGCCGCGTCGCANGNATTGCCAGTTCTGCAAGGAGGATGTCGAGTTCATCGACTACAAGGACACCCAGCTCCTTCGCAAGTACATGACCGACCGCGGCAAGATCAAGCCCCGTCGCGTCACCGGCGCCTGCACGCAGCACCAGCACGACATCGCCAACGCCATCAAGCGCGCCCGCATCATGGCGCTCCTGCCCTACACGGTTCCCGTGGTCTCCAACCGCGGCGGCCGTCGTCGCGACTAGCACCCGGAGACCTCGGCAGTGGGTNCCGGCGGCAGGGACNGGCGCGACGAGGNGCCCGAGAAGGAGACATCGATCGTCAGGTACGGGGGCAACCGTCAGGGTGACTCCCGCAGCCTGGTGACCGCGCTGCTCTGGGCCGGGCTCGGCTCGGTGGCGGTCACGGGCCTCTCCGTCATCGNGGTGGCCATGGTCGCGTACGGCGTCTCCTTCGCCCNGGTCAACGGCCTCTCGCGGCCGCGCAAGGCCCTCGTGGCCCTCGCGTGCGCCGTCGGGTTGGTCCTCGGCCTCCTGTGGGTCCAGGGTGCGGCCGCCGTCCTGGTGAAGGGTGTCGTCGACTGCGCGCTCGCGTGGGTCGTCGGCTCCCTGGCCGCCGGCCGCCGGGCCNNCGTCACCACGGACTACGCGGTGGCAGCCGTGGCCTGTGCGGCCTATATCGCCATCGACTTCGGGTTCGCGGCCCTCGCGGGCCTCGACGGCGCGGCGGTCCTCACCCAGGCGATCTCGTCCGCGGTGGACGAGGCCGCCTCGACCTACGGCCTCGACGTCGCCGCCCAGCTCAGGTCATTCTCGTGGCTCCTCGGCCTCCTCTGGCCGTTCGGCTACTTCGTCCTGGCGGGCATGAACGTCCTGGCCGGCCACTACGGCGGTTTCCTGGCCCGCGGTCCGTCTGCGGGCAAGGTGTCGTGGCGGCCCGTGGCCTTCGACTCGCCCCTGTGGTCGGTCGTGGTCCTCATCGCGGGCGTCGCCCTGTTCGCCTTCGGCGGCGTCTTCGGGGCCGGCGCGCAGGTGGCCCGGGCCATCGGCCTCACCTGCGTGCTCGCCGTGAGGTTCGTCTTCCTCATGGACGGCTACGCGGTGCTCACCTGGTGGTTCAACCGCCACGGCGTGGGCTGCCTCCTCCGCACCCTGGTGCTGGTGGTGGCGATCGACCTCGAGGTCACGTTCTTCGTCGTGAGCCTCCTGGGCCTCGTGGACTTCTGGGCCGACTTCCGCCACATGCGGGCAGGGGACGGCCGTTCCGGGGCACAGGGGGAGTAGGAAAAGGAAGTGCCGGCCCTGGCGCCGGCGTCAGAAAAGGAGAGTCCCATGAAAGTCATCCTTCTGGGTGAGCTTCGGGGCAAGGGCGGAGAGGGCGACATCATCGACGTCGTCCAGGGATATGCCGAGAACTACCTGTTCCCCAACGGCATCGCCCAACCNGCCACCCCGGGCAACATCAAGCAGCTCGAGCAGCGTCGCAACAACATCGCCATCCGTGAGGCCAAGCGCATCGCCGATGCCGAGGCCCTTCGCGATCAGCTCGACGGCAAGGNCGTCGTCNTCGATGTGAAGATCGGCGACGAGGGCCAGCTCTTCGGCTCGGTCACCAACGCCATGGTGGGCGACGCCCTCAAGGAGCAGTACGGCATCGAGATCGACCGCAAGCGCATCGAGATCAACAAACCCANCAAGNCCGCCGGCCTTCACGAGGTCGTCGTGGGCATCTACCGCACCATCTTCGCCACCATCGGCGTCCAGGTGGGTGCCCCCGAGGACCTGCCCGAGGGCGACGAGGACGTTCCCGCCGACGAGGAGATCGTCGCCGAGGACGCCTCCGAGGCCACGGAGTCCGAGGAGGCCTAAGGGGTTCCCGGGTACGGCGAGTAGCCCGCTTTCAACAACGGCTTTTCGTCCACCCGTGGCATTCCACCGGCTTTTACCTGCGCGATCATAAGAGGAGGCTGTCCGTCAAGGTCGACGGACAGCCTCCTCTTTCCTGTGGTTTACCAAAACAGTGCTATCTACCTGCAACTTTGTGCTGAGCAATGAAAGAACCGCTGGTAGGGCCCATGGTTCTGTNTGAATACGAACAGAGGTTCTACCAATGTTGACAACTGTCATGGGGGCGCCCGTAAAGTTTGTTGAAAACGTTCAAAACCGGCGAAGGTCCAGCACGGGGGCCTCTCCTTGGAAACATCGGGGTGATGATAAGGCGGAACGCCCGATTTCCCATAATCAGTCTAACCTCTTACCGGTCCCGATGGGCTAGGATACCGGTGCCGCACCCGTCGTNAGCCGAGAGGAGCCCATGGCCATCGCCACCGTGCCGGCGCCCACGTTCGGCGCCGCGCCCCCCGCCATGCCCCAGGACGTCGAGGCCGAGAAGTCCGTGCTCTCGGCCNNGATGCTGTCCCAGGACGTCCTGCAGGAGTGCCTCGTCGAGCTCGAGGACAACGACTTCTACCTGCCGCGCAACCAGGTGGTCTACCAGACCCTGCGCGACATGTTCGACAACTCGCTGCCCATCGACCCCCTGAGCGTGGCCGACCGTCTCCAGAGCGCCAAGAAGCTCGAGAGCGTAGGTGGGCCCGCCTACCTGGCGGAGCTTGCGGCCAACACCTTCTCGCTCTCCTCCTGGCGCCACCACGCCGAGATACTCCGGCGCGACCNCACCCTGCGCCAGATCATCATGGCCTCGGCCCAGATCACGAGCCTGGCCTTCGACGCCCCGGAGGACACCAAGGAGGTCGTGGACTCCGCCGAGCGCATGATCCTCTCCGTGACCGACCGCGACGTGCGCTCCAACTACATCTCCATGCAGGACGCCATGCAGGCCCTCTACGCCGAGCTCCAGGCCCAGGCCGAGAGCGGTGAGGAGATCGCCGGCGTGCGCACGGGCTTTCAGCGCCTGGACGACATGCTCCTTGGCATGCGCGAGGGCCAGATGGTGGTCGTGGGCGCCCGCCCCGGTGTGGGCAAGACGTCGTTCGCCNTCAACCTGGCCGTGCAGNCGGNCGAGGCCGGCGCCACCGTGGCGTTCTTCTCCCTGGAGATGAGCTCGACAGAGATCGCGCAGCGCCTGCTGTCCGCGTACTCGCAGGTGCCACTCCAGAAGATCCGCTCCGCCAGGATCGCCGGCGAGGATTGGNCCAACCTCANGGACGCCTCCGCGCGCCTCTCCCAGNTGGACATCCTCATCGACGACACCCCCGGCACCACGGTCACCGAGGTGAGGGCCAAGGNCCGCCGTATGCTCCGCAACAAGGAGAAAGCTGTAATCATCCTCGACTACCTGCAGCTCGTGAGCCCGCCGCCCTCCAAGCGCTCGGACTCCCGCGCCACGGAGGTCTCCGAGATGAGCCGTGGCATCAAGATCATGGCCAAGGACCTCCGCGTGCCTGTGGTAGCCCTGTCGCAGCTCAACCGTACGTCCGAGAACCGCACCGGCAAGCGCCCGCAGCTCTCCGACCTGCGCGAGTCCGGCTCCATCGAGCAGGACGCCGACATCGTCATCCTGCTCGACCGCTCCTCCACCCCCGAGGAGGCCGAGCGGGCCGACCNTCCCGACGANGGCATCACCGAGTTCATCGTGACCAAGAACCGCTCNGGTCCNGTGGGNACCNNCGAGATGGTCTTCCTCAAGGAGTCCACGCGCTTCATGCAGCTGGACCGCAACCACGNCGCCTAGCACCGCCGCTCCGTCCCTCCACCCGGACACTTTTGTCCCAATGGTCGGGCACTTCTGTCCCACTGCAATGTTATCATTATAGAAATATGTTTAGTGATGCATTCGACGGGGAGGGGCGCCGTGGGCGCTGACGGCCGTGCTTTGAGATGGGTGGTGTTGGCGGCCTTGGCGCTGCTGTGCCCATCCGCCCCTCTCGCGGCCGCTTGGTCCGGGGTGCTTTGGTTCGTCCTGTCCAGGTCGGAAGGGGGCTTCGGAGACGGTGCTGCCGACGGCCTTATCTGGGCGGTGGCCCTGGCCTTGTTGATGGTTTCCGCCCGATGGGTTCCGCCGGAAGATTGGGTGATCGTCGACGCTGTTCTATGGCCTCCGGTGCCGTGCGCCCTCGTGCAGTNTCTGCTTGCCGTGCTCTTTTACCTCCGTGGTCTCGACGTCCAAAGCTTCGTCCTTCCCAGCATCGCCGGCATCGTCTCCGGATTGGTTCTCGCGGCCGACATCCCGTCGGCCGTCGTGTACCTCTCGAGCATCGGTTCGATCGCGGTTTTCTCCTATGCNCTCGCAGAGGGGCGCACCGGGGCGCCCGCTGTCACGAGGGCCGAGGAGAGGGGGATCGTATCAAGTGTTCCAAAGGGGCGTTTGAGTCCGCGTGAGGAGCAGGTTGCCGACCTTGTGGCTGTCGGGGAGACTCCGGCGGCAGTGGCGGGGGCCCTCGGTATTCGCGAAGGGACCGTTCGTGTGGTCCTCAGCCATGTATACGAAAAGCTCGAGCTGGATGGAATCGGGTCGCTGAGGAGACTGTACGGTCCGGCCGTTGGGGGTGGAGAAGGGTCTTCTGCCGGCACCTACCGCGGGGGACGAAGCCTGTGCCTTGGCATAGCCGGCGGCTGCTGCCTTGCGGCTGGCGCTACCGCTGATATGGGCTTCTCTCTTGAGATGCCGCTGCTTGCCGCATCGGTCGTTCTTTTGGTCGGGTTTGTCCCGCGGCGCGGTATCATCCTGCCGGCTGTCCTCGAGGACCCCTATGGCCTGGCGGTTTTGCTCGTGGGGTCGTTGGTGGGCTGGGTTACAACCACATCCTTTGCCTGGGCCTGTGCGGTTGCGGGTCTTGCCGCCNAGCTGCCGCTTGACCTGACCCCGGCGCTGGCGGCCCGCCTTCTCGCGTTTGCGCTTCCTGTGGCAGTGGCCTTTCTGCCGGCGGTTGTGGGGTNCTTCTCGCCGGCGCCAATGGAGGTGGGTCAGGAGGAGCGCCTGGATCACTNTCTGAGGTATCGAGGGNGCAGCGCGTTGGAGGCGGCGGTCCTCCTGGCNATCGTCGCCGGAAAGACGGGGCCGCAGATCGCCGAGTCCATCCACTATTCCCTCGGCACGGTGAACAGGCTGCGGCGGCGTGGGTACGCGCGGATGGGCGTGCANTCGGTTACCNAGCTCCGAAAACTCGTTGCGGACGCCCTGGCGTCGGACGCACACCTACCCCTTTCGTAGCTCAAGAGACTTTGTCTCGCAGGTAGGCCACCCATCCCCTCACCACACCGACACCCGCGGCAAACCACCAGAACCAGACGGGCACGGTGAGAAATGCCGGTCGCGGACCCTGCCATATCGGGATGTAGCGGGTGAAAAGGAAGAACGTCGCCGCCCCGAACGCGAGCGACGCGACGGTGAGCATCGTGCCCGGTTGCTCCCCTCCCCGCCAGAACCCCTCGGGAAACCGCATATAGACCCATGTGAGGGCGGGTAACGCAACGACGGGCCATACCTGGTCGGGGTGGCCCGAGCGCACGGCGAGGAGCCAGCAGGCGACCCCGACGGCGTCCGCCAGCGCTACAGCGCGCAGGAGGGACGGTTTCCATAGACCTCCTTCAACGGTTGTCATGCATGCTGGCATCGTGGACCGCGGGGCCGCCCGTGTCTCTATGCACCCCGTATCTTCCCGCGTTTATGACGGTGCGGCTCGGGTGTCTTGGTCCCCGCCCGGCGACGTCGGTCTGGCCCTTCTCGCCGTTTGGTACTTTTTCGCGAACAAGGGGACCGAAAACCACCAAACGGCGGGTTGTTTGGTGGTTTAGATGAGTTTTTTAATCGAAAAGTACCAAATGGCCNAAGCGGNCGCTTCGAGGGGGNGGCGNCNNCGTCCCGCTCCAGCCGGCGCCCTGCCGGCGCCCCGGTCTTATCTATACTGGAGGGGTTCCCGCGCCGCGGGGGAAGCGGCGCCACTGTCTGTTAGGGGAGAGAGCGTATGGCCTCGACGATTCTTGTGGGTACCCAGTGGGGCGATGAGGGCAAGGGCAAGGTGACCGACCTCATCTCCGGTGAATACGACGTGGTCTGCCGCTGCCAGGGCGGCGCCAACGCGGGTCACACCGTGATGGCCAACGGCCACAAGTTCGGCCTTCACCAGATCCCGTCCGGCGTCATGTACGACGGCGTGGTGCCCGTCATCGGCAACGGCTGCATCGTCGATCCCTCGGTGGTGCTCGAGGAGTTCGCCACCCTGGACGCCCAGGGCGTCTCCTACGACAACCTCAAGATCAGCGGCAACGCGCATATCGTGATGCCCTACCACAAGGACCTTGACGGCGCCAACGAGCGGCGCCTCGGCAAGAACCTNATCGGCACCACGCGCCGCGGCGTGGGCCCGTGCTACTCCGACAAGGCCGCCCGCATCGGCCTGCGCATGCAGGACATGCTCGACGAGAAGATCTTCCGCCAGAAGCTCGAGTGCGCCCTGCTCGAGAAGAACCCCATCCTCGAGAAGATCTACGACATGCCCGGCTACACCGTGGACCAGATCTGCGAGACCTATCTGCNCTACGCCGAGCGCCTGCGCCCNTACATCATCGAGAGCTCACGTTTCCTCAACGAGTGCATCGACGAGGGTAAGAACATCCTGTTCGAGGGCTCCCAGGCCACCATGCTCGACATCGACTTCGGCACCTATCCCTTCGTCACGAGCTCCAACTGCACGGCCGGCGGCGCCATCACCGGCTCGGGCGTGGGCCCCAAGCACGTGGACCGCGTGCTCGGTATCGCAAAGGCCTACCTCACCCGCGTGGGTTCGGGCCCGTTCCCCACGGAGCTGCCCCAGGGCGACGAGATCGGCGAGCTCCTCTGCGAGACCGGCCACGAGTACGGCGTGACTACGGGTCGCAAGCGCCGTTGCGGCTGGTACGACGCCGTCATCGTCAACTACGCCGCCCGCGTCAACGGCCTCACCGACCTCGCCGTGACCAAGCTCGACGTACTCGGCTGCCTCGACACCATCAAGGTCTGCATCGCCTACGACGTGGACGGCGTGCGCTACACCACGGTCCCCGAGCACCAGTCGCTGTTCTACGACGCCAAGCCCGTCTACATCGAGCTCCCCGGCTGGAAGTGCGACATCTCGAACGTGCGCAGCTACACCGAGCTGCCCNGCGAGGCCAAGGACTACATCGNCCTCATCGAGCGCCTCTCCGGCGTGNGCGTCTCCATCATCGCTGNCGGCCCGGACCGTGAGCAGACCATCAACCGCCACTGGAACTAGGCAAACAGCCCACGACCCCGCTCCGGAAAGGGGGACCGTTTGTTCGCCATCGTGACAGACACGCTGTCAGACCTCCCGCTGGAGTGGTGCGACGAGCACGACGTGCGGCTGGTGCCCATGCACCTGCGCACGCGGGCCGGCGACTCCCGCGACGTGCTGGAGGTGCATCCCGCCGACACCTATGTGACACTCGCCACCAAGCCGTCGTCCGTGCGCACCTCGCAGCCGTCCCCATCGGAGTTCACCGAGGTCTTCGACGGTCTGCTCGACTCCGGCGTGACCCAGATCCTGTGTGTGACGGCCTCCTCGGCGCTGTCCCAGACCTACGACAACGCCGTGGCCGCCGCCCGCGCCGCCAACAAGCGCGGCCAGGTGGCCGTGATCGACTCCAAGACGCTGTCGGCGGCCGAGGGCATCGTCGTGGCGGACATCGTCCACGGCCGCGAGGTCGGCATGGGCTTCGAGGAGGCCGTGGACCACGCCGCCCGCCTCGTGCGCCATGTGACGCTGCTGCTCATCGCCCCGCCCGGCGCCCGGCTCTTCCCGCGCCCGGGCCACCGCGCGCCCATCAGACGCCTCCGACGCGTCATGGAGGGTTGGATGGGGGCCTACGGGCTCGTCACCCTCGACGAGCAGGGACGCCTGGTCACGGTGGGCCGTGCCGCGGACCAGCGCATGCTCGCCGGCCGCATCGCGCGCCTCATGAGCCTCGACGCCCAGCGCGACGGGTCCCTGCGCTACGTTGAGATCTGCGTGGGCTACCCCAGGAGCCTCTCGGTGCTCGAGAAGCCTCTGGACACCAACGAGTTCATCAGCCGCCGCACCTCGGTGGCCAACGTGTCGGGCGCCGTGGCCTGCCAGCTGGGGCTGGGGTCCGTGGGCATCGCCTACGCGCCGGCTCGCTACCTCGTGGGCGGCGACCTCGACGAGGGGGCCGGCTACTTCCACGAGGGGGAGCTCGAGGAGGTCGGGCTCTGATCCGGGCGGTCCCGCGGGGGAGCGGGGCCGCCCCTTTTGCGCCCGGCACCGCCGCGGCGCCCACGAGAGAGAAGAGAGAGGACACAGACCATGGACGTTCTGCTTTTGGGTGCCNGCGGCCGCGAGCACGCGCTGCTCAAGGCCATCCAGGCATCGCCGNAGTGCGGCCGCGTGTGGGCGGCCCCCGGCAACGGCGGCATGGCGGGCGCCGACGTCGCCCCCATCGACGAGAACAGCCCGGCCGCCGTGGCCCGCTTCGCCACGGACAACGGCGTCGACCTCGTGGTCATTGGCCCTGAGGCGCCGCCCGTGGCCGGTGTGGCCGACGCCTGCCGCGACGCCGGCGTGCCGGTCTTCGGCNCCGGCGCCNAGGCNGCGCAGCTGGAGGGGTCCAAGCTCTTTGCCAAGCGGGTCATGGNGCGCGCCGGCGTGCCCACGGCTGCCTATGCCTCGTTCACCGAGGAGGCCCCNNNCNTGGCCTACGTCGAGGAGCAGGGCGCCCCGCTCGTGGTGANGGCCGACGGCNTGGCNGCNGGCAANGGTGTGGTGGTGGCCCAGACCGTGGAGGAGGCCGCNGAGGCCGTGCGCTCGTGCTTCTCGGGTGCCTTCGGAGAGGCCGGGTCGTGCGTGGTGGTCGAGGAGATGCTCACCGGCCCGGAGTGCTCGCTCCTCTCGGTGACCGACGGCACCACCGTGGTGCCCCTGGCCTGCGCCCAGGACCACAAGCGCGCCCTGGAGGGCGACCTCGGCCCCAACACGGGCGGCATGGGCGTCTACTCGCCGGTGCCCTTTGTGACGCCGCAGGANCAGGCGGCCATGGAGACCGCCAACGAGAAGGTGGTCCGCACCTTGGCGGCCATGGGCATCCCGTACCGAGGGGTCATCTACGGCGGCTTCATGCNTANNCCCGAGGGGCCCAAGGTGCTCGAGTTCAACGCGCGGTTCGGCGACCCCGAGACCCAAGTGATCGTGCCGCGNTTCAAGGGCGACCTGCTGCGGTTCCTCTACGCGGCGGCCACCGGCACGCTGGACGCCGCCATGGCCTCCTGGGACGACGACTGGGCCGTGTCGGTGGTGCTCGTCTCGGAAGGCTATCCCGGTTCTTATGAGAAGGGAAAGCCCATCACGGGTATCGAGGAGGCCGAGGAGGTGCCCGGCGTCACGGTGTACCATNCCGGCACCGCCCTCGCAGACGANGGCACCCTGGTCACCGCCGGTGGCCGCGTGCTCGACGTGACCGCCGTGGCCCCCACCTTCGAGGGGGCGCGCGACGCCGCGTACGCCGCCTGCGATAGGATCGGGTTCGAGGGCAAGACCCTGCGCCGCGACATCGGCGCCAAGGCCCTGCGGGGCCGCGAGGCTTGGGAGGTTTAGGACGTGGACGAGCAGACCGAGGACGTGGCCGTGGTGGAGGAGCCTGCGGAGGAGGCCTCCGACGGCTGTGACCACGCGTCGGGGACGCCTTGTCGGAGGGAGTTCGTGGGTGGGGGAGACGACCCGCGCGACCGCGGCCTCTGCGAGGCCATCGACTCCGAGGAGAAGGCCTGGGAAGGCAGGATATTCGACGTCGACACGCTGCGGGTGACTCTGCCCGACGGGCGCCCCGCCCGCCGCGACGTGGTGCGACACCCGGGGGCCGTGGCCCTCGTGGCCCTCACCGACGACGGTCGTGTCTGTCTTGTGCGCCAATATCGCACCGCCCTCGANCGGGTGACCGTGGAGCTGCCCGCCGGCAAGCTCGACCCCGGCGAGGATCCGGAGCACTGCGCCCGCCGCGAGCTACTCGAGGAGACCGGCTTCGAGGCCGAGAAGCTCGCCTTGCTCACGTCTATCGTCACGAGCTGCGGTTTCTCCGACGAGCTCATCCACATCTACATGGCCACGGGCCTCACGTTCGTCGGGTCCGACCCCGATGCCGACGAGTTCCTCAACGTGGACCTCGTGGACACGGAGGAGTTCGTCGACGCCGTGCTGGACGGCCGTGTGGAGGACGCCAAGACCGTGGTGGGAGCCTTGGCCCTGGACGCCATCGGCCGCCGCCTCGGCTGACCCCTGTCCCATCACCCGGACACTTTTGTCCCAACGGTCGGGCACTTCTGTCCCAAAACGGGGCTGACGCGGATGTGCGTCAGCCCCGTTGCCTGTGTCAAAGGGGACGGAGGGTTCTATCACATGGCGGGGTCAATCGGTGCCGCTCAGCCCTTCTTGATCTCGTCGGCGGCGCTGACCCCCACGACGAGGAGGCAGTAGGCCCCACGGACGAGCAGGACGACCCCGATGGCAACCCCGGCGAGCTTTGCGACGATCAGAGGATCCATGNCATAATNCCATCTTCGTAATCGGTTAGCCGTAGTGAACGCTAGTAACGAGTTGCGATCCACTGATATTTCCTTTTAGGAATCGCGTATCTGATGTTTGAATGGAACTGCCTCTACCAATGGGCCTATGACCACTGTACGTCCCTCTAAGAGTGTCTTACTGATAAGAGTAAAATGTGTCGGTAAAAGGTAGATATATTCACGTAAGCGTAAAAAAGTCAATATTTTACTCACTATGATAGAGATATTGAATCAAGTGAATGGTCCATGACGCCATCGGGTCATTCCACCGCCACCGACATCGCCGTGTTGACCAGACCCTCCCACGCCCCAGTCGCACCCCGCGCCGCAAGTCCCGCCCCGCGCACCTCGCGCGCCCGCGAGGGGTAGAGTCTCTACGGTCCGTCGTTTTCCGTACCCGAGGAGCCGCCCGTGTCTTCGCACCGTCCCACCCTGTTCCGCTCGTTCCTCGAGTACTACCGCCCCCACTGGGCCCTCTTCTGGGGCGACACCGCCTGTGCCATCGTGCAGGCCGGCACAGAGCTCGCCTTCCCCGTCATCCTCCGCGGCCTGGCCGACGGCCTCTTTTCCGACGGCTCCGAGGCCATCCTCTCNAACCTTTGGTGGANCTGNCTGGGCCTCGTGTTCATGTACGCCGTGCGCTACGGCTGCCGCTACTTCGTGAGCTGCTGGGGCCACATCATGGGCGCCCGCATGGAAAGCGCCATGCGCCGCGACCTCTTCGACCAGTACGAGCGCTTCTCGTTCTCGTACTTCGACCGCCACAACACCGGCNACCTCATGAGTCGCCTGGTCTCGGACCTCTTCGACATAGCCGAGGCGGCCCACCACCTGCCCGAGGCCATCATCGTGTGCACCATCGAGGTCGTGGGCGCCTTCGTGGTCATGTTCCTCATCAACTGGCAGCTTGCCCTTGCCATGGCCGTGGTCACCGCGGTGCTCGGCTACTGGTGCCTGCGCGTGAACCGCCGCATGAAGCGCATATTCACCGAGAACCGCGAGCGTATCTCCGACGTCAACAGCCAGCTGGAGGACTCCCTCGGCGGCGCCCGCGTGGTGAAGTCCTTTGCCAACGAGGACCTGGAGCGTGCCAAGTTCGGCCGCTCCAACGACGCCTACCTGGGATCAAAGGAGGCCATGTACCGCGCCATGGGCAGCTATCAGGCCGCCGCAGCCCTGCTCACCGGCGCCCTCTACACCATCATCATCGTCTTTGGCGGCTACCTCGTGGCGGCCGGCTCCATGACCGTGACGGACCTCGCCACCTACGCCCTCTACGTAAGCCTGTTCACCACGCCGCTCCAGACCCTCATCGACTTCACCGAGATGTTCCAGAAGGCCCGCGCCGNCTTCNAGCGCTNCGACGAGGTGCTCTCCACCAAGCCCGACATCGCCGACGCGCCCCACGCCAAACCCCTCGAGGTCACCCGCGGCCACGTGCGCTACAGCGACGTCTGGTTCTCCTACGGCGACGACGTCCAGGACACCCACAAGGCCGTGCTCCAGGGCTTCGACCTCGACATCGAGCCGGGCCGCACCTATGCCCTCGTGGGCCCCTCGGGAGGTGGCAAGTCCACCACCTGCGCCCTGCTCCCGCGTTTCTACGACGTGGACCGCGGGTCGGTGACCATCGACGGCCAGGACGTGCGCGACGTGCAGCTGGACAGCCTGCACCGGGCCGTCGGCCTCGTGCAGCAGGACGTCTACCTGTTCAACGGCACCATCGCCGAGAACATCTCCTACGGCCGCCCCGANGCCACGTTCGAGGAGGTCGTGGAGGCCGCCCGCAAGGCCAACATCCACGACTTCGTCTGCGGCCTGCCCGACGGCTACGAGACCGAGGTGGGCGAGCGCGGCGGTCNCCTNTNCGGCGGCCAGAAGCANCGCATCGCCATCGCNCNGGTGTTCNTCAAGGACCCCCAGATCCTCGTNCNCGANGAGGCCACNAGCGNCCTCGACAACGAGAGCGAGCACGCCGTCCAGGAGTCGCTGGCGCGCCTGGCCGAGGGTCGCACCACCCTCGTGATCGCCCACCGCCTCTCCACCATCAAGGACGCCGACGTCATCGTCACGGTGGACGGCGGCCGTGNGGCCGAGGTGGGAACCCATGACGAGCTGCTGGCCCGCGGCGGCACCTACGCGCGCTACTACCGCATGCAGTTCGAGGGGGACCGAGGATAGGGCCGCTTTCCGCTACCATCGACTGATTTCGATGTATCGTTGGCCGGTTTCTGAAAGATTTGACAGTCCCCAACGGGTAACCTTCTAAAGGCATCCCTACGCCCCGAGCTCNAGGAGGGCCCGTGATCGCGACAGTGTGGATATGGTTCTTCCTCGCGTGCATCNCCATCGGGTACGTGTGCGGCATGTTCCTCACGGCCGACGTCGTGTGCCGGCTCGTGGTCCACAGGAGCGCGTTCGAGGTGGGGGACGGCAACCCCGGTATGGCCAACATCGGCCACGAGCTCGGTCGGGGCTGGGCCGCGGTCGTCCTCGTCGGCGACTGCCTCAAGGTGCTCGTGGCCACGCTCATCTGCTGGCACTTTCTCGACATCCTCCTCCCGCTGTCCGCCTCCCTCGCCGGTGTCGGTGCCACCCTCGGCCACAACTTCCCCGCGTGGCACCGCTTCCGCGGCGGCAAGGGCGTCTCCACCACCTGCGCCGCCATCATCCTGGCGTGGCCGGCGGCGGGTGTGGTCTCCTGCCTTGCGGGTCTTGCCGCCGTGGTGTTCGGCGGCTACCTCTGCTGGGGTGCCGTGACCATCACCGGCGTCTATGAGCTCTTCTGCCTCCTGCAGCTCCTCGTGGTTCCCACGGCGAGCCTCTCCGCCTATGTGAGCGCGTGGACCATGCTCGGCTGCGCCACGGTGCTTTTCGCCCTCATGGCGGCCGCGCACGCTCCTGCCATCCGCGGCATCAAGGAAGGGGGCACGCCCNGGGCCTCCCTCTCCCAGAAGGTGTTGGGGCGTNGGCACTCGTGACCGCCCCTCTNACCGCCCCTCCCTATGGGAGTTGCGGGGATTGAACGACCCGCACAGGCGCCGTGGGCCCGGTTGCCTACAATGGGNTGGTCATGGACGGGGCCGATCATCGATGGCACNNCCGGGTGGGAGACTCGATGGCGCGTGAGAAGCGGAGCAAGTGGCTGACCGACGACGAGGTCGAGGCCCTGTTCGCCACGGTCGACGAGACCGGCCACTCCAACACCGCCACCGCCGAGAAGGAGCATCGCCGCCGCCGTCGCAAGGGTGTGGGCCTCGAGGTCGACCCCCTCTCCGGCAAGGACCCCTCCGGTTCCAACGTGGGCGCCGTCATCGCCCGCACCGCCGTGGCGTTCGTCGTCGTGCTGCTCATCGCCATCGTGGGCGCCCAGGTGGGCTACGGCGTCATGCGCCGCTCCTCCACCGCCAACCTCACCGCCAGCGTAACGCCGCAGTCCGTGGCCTCCGCCCTCCAGGGTGGCGTGGAGTGGGGCAACGGCTTCACGCAGTTCCCCGAGGACTTCTCCGTGCAGGAGGCCGACGAGGCCACCGGCCGCGTGGAGGTCACCGTGGTGGACGTCACCAGCGCCAACGAGATGGAGGCCATGTCGGGCGGCTACATCCAGGCCACGGCCTTCGCCACCAACGCGCTGCTCAACCCCAACATCAACACCGTGATCTACCACATCGACGTCCACGACGGTGGAGACGGCAAGATCGAGAACGCCCAGCTCTTCGGCTTCTTGCAGCCCACGACGCCGGTGAAGAACTTCATGACGTTCATCTTCACCAAGGCCACGTCAAAGTCGGGTGGCTTCAACATCTTCTGCACCATCACCGGCATCGACGGCCCCACCATGGAACGCCTGCGCGAGAAGATCAGCTCCTCGCCGCTGGACTTCCTGGGCGCAGACTCCCCGGACGCCGACGCCACGGCCGGCGGCACGTCGGCGTCCGTGCCGACCAAGGCGGCCGGGGGATCGCAGNCGGCGGCCTGACGCCCTGTCACCCTGGTTGGGCTCCCTGCCTGCCACANCCCCGGTACCCAGGGGGCGGTCCGCGGTGTCCGCAGGCCGCCCCCCCGTGTCGCAAGCGGTTGTCGTCCCTGGGGCCTTAGGCCTCCAGCAGCTTCGCCACCTCGCCGAGCCTGGACTCGAAGCTCACGCCGCGCATGGCGTGCTCGGGCTGGTCCTGGGTGACCACCATGGCGTCGTGGACGAACCTGCCCGCGAAGTCCACGGCGTCGCCGAGGGATCGGCCGCACATGACGGCGGCCAGGAGGCTCGAGCAGAACAGGTCGCCCGTGCCGTGGAGCATGAAGGGCAGCTTCTCGCCGGAGACCTCCAGGGCCTCGATGCCGCTGCCGGCCACGTAGTTGCGGATCTGNCCGTCGCCGTGGTCCACGCCCTTGACCANCACGGTCTGCGCGCCCATGGCCAGCAGCGCCTCCACGTTCTCCTCCACGAAGGCCTCGTCCACGTCCTGGCCTCGGTACTCGATGCCGGTGAGGATGGCGGCCTCGGTGAGGTTGGGGGTGAGGATGTCGGCGCCCTCCACGAGCCCCTTCATGGCCTCGCAGAGCTCGGGGGTGTAGGTGGGGTAGATCTTGCCGCCGTCGCCCATGACGGGGTCCACCACGCGCAGGGCGCCGGGGTGCTCCCGGTAGAGGCGCTGGATGGAGGCCACCTGCTCGGGGGCGCCCAGGAAGCCGGAGTACACGGCGTCGAGCTCCACGCCCTCCTCCTGCCAGGCGTCCAGGTAGGGCGACAGCATGTCGGTGGTGTCGAGCATGTAGAACTCAGGGTAGAGCGTGTGGGCCGAGAAGAGCNANGNGGGCANGGGGCACANGTNGCAGCNGGCGGCGGNGNGCNCGGGGATGGCGACGCCNAGGGAGCACTTGCCGTAGCCGCACAGGTCGTGCACGGCCCCCACCCGGGGGATGTAGGCGCCCTCGCGCTCGTAGAGGTAGACGTCCTTGGGGCTCGCAACGCAGGTCATGGGTTCCTTCTTTCAGACGTGGACTTATGGACCGACGTACCCGCACGATGCTACCCCTCGCGGGCCGCGGATTTATCCCTCGTTCAGGTGTTATCTTTGTCTCGTCAGGACGGGCCCCGGGCACGGGGCGGGAGAGGGGAGACGCCGTGGCACAGCCGCTGGTGGGCATCATCATGGGTTCCGAGTCGGACAGGCCGGTCATGGAGGCATGCTGCACGCAGCTCGACGAGTTGGGCGTGCCCTGGGAGCTCGTGGTGGCCAGCGCTCACCGCAACCCTGCCAAGGTCCACGAGTGGGCCTCCACCGCGGCGGACCGCGGCCTCAAGGTCATCGTCGCCGCCGCCGGCAAGGCGGCGCACCTCGGCGGCGTCGTGNCCGCCTTCACGCCCCTGCCCGTGGTGGGCGTGCCCATCCGCACGAGNGACCTCGGTGGCCTGGACTCGCTGCTCTCCATGGTGCAGATGCCCGGCGGCGTGCCCGTGGCCTGTGTGGCCATCAACGGTGCAAAGAACGCCGCCATTTTCGCCACCCAGATCCTGGGTGCTACCATGGGCGGGTACCGCGAGGCTGTAGAGGGTCTGAAGGCCTCCATGGCCGAGGGCTGACACCTCGCCCAACCATCAAACCATCATCTAGGGGGCACCCTGTGGACAAGAGTCAGCTGCTCGACCAGATCAAGGACGCCATGCGCGCCAAGGACAAGAACCGCCTCTCCATTCTGCGCCAGGTCAACCAGGCCATGAAGCAGATCGAGGTGGACGAGCGCCGCGACGTCNCCGAGGCCGACCTCACCGCCGCCGTCAAGAAGCTGCAGAAGGNCAGGAAGGAGGAAGAGGAGGCCATCGAGCNNGCNGGCGCCGCCGGCCACGAGNAGCGCCTCGCCATGCTCCGCGAGCAGGGCGAGGTCCTCAAGGGCCTGCTGCCCGCCCAGCTCGAGGGTGACGAGCTCCGGGCCCGCATCGACGCCATCATCGCCGGGGAGGGTCTCTCCACCAAGCGTGACATGGGCAAGGTCATGGGTGCGCTCACCCGCGAGACCCAGGGCAACTTCGACAAGCCGGCCGCGGCGGCCTACGCCGGGTCCAAGCTCTCCTAGGGAGGCGTCCGTGGCCAAGAAGCCCAGGAGAAAGTGGACTTTGCGGCGCAAGGTGCTCTTCTGCCTGCTGCTGGTGCTCGACGTCGTGCTCATCGNCGCCGCCCTGTGGTTCTGGTTCGACCGCATGGGCCAGGAGCAGACCGTGGCCGACCAGGTGACCCAGGCCCAGACCCACGTGGAGGCGGGTACCGCCGACACCCCGCCCAAGGTGGACTGGGCGGCCCTCAAGGCCGAGAACCCCGACGTCTGTGCCTGGGTGCAGATTCCGGGCACGCCGGTGAACTTCCCGGTGTACCAGGGAGAGACCAACGACACCTACCTGCGTACGGGCGCCGACGGCAACTACTCCCTGGGAGGGCTCATCTTCATCGACTCCCAGAACACGGGCCCGGACCTCACAGACAAGCAGACCATGGTCTACGGGCACCACATCAACAGCCAGGACCCGGCGAGCTCCATGTTCGCCTGGATCGACACCTACAACGACCAGCAGGTCTTTGACGAGCACCCCCTTGTGTGGTGGGTCACCGAGCAGCAGACGTGGCGCCTGACGCCGCTCTACTCCTACGTGCTGCCCGAGACCGACCACATGGAGGTGCCGCTGTCGTGGCCCACCGAGCAGGAGTTNCGCGACTACCTGCGCCATGACCTGTCCATCGCCGAGACGAGCCGGCCAGACGCCGACGCGGTCATCGACGCCACAGACCGTGTGCTCNCCCTTGTGACCTGCAACTACGACAAGTACGGCCGGGGCCGCACCCTCGTGGTGTGCGTGCCCCAGCAGACCGTGGACGAGGCGTCCCGGACACCCGCGGCCTAGGGGAGGCCGGGGTCGGGGGACCTCCGGACGAGGAGAGAGATGCATCCTGTCAACACCGTGCCGGCCGCAGACGGCGATACCCTGCACGAGGAGTGTGGGGTCTTCGGCGTCTGGGCCCCGGGCCTCGACGTGGCCCGCATGACGTACTTCGGCCTCAAGGCCCTCCAGCACCGCGGNCAGGAGTCCGCCGGCATCGCCGTGGGCAACGGCTCCACGGTGCTCGTGCGCAAGGACGAGGGCCTGGTGGACCAGGTCTTCACCNACGCCGACCTCAAGGCCATGCCNGGCAAGGTCGCCTGCGGCCACGTGCGCTACGGCACGAGCGGCGNTGGCNGCTGGGAGGGCGCGCAGCCGCACCTCTCCACCATCAACGACACCATCATCGCCCTGGCGCACAAAGGCACCCTGGTGAACACCGACGCCATGNGTCGGGAGNTCATCAACNTGGGCATCCCGTTCCGCACCCACACCGACTCCGAGGTGGCGGCCAAGCTCATCGGCTACTTCACCCAGGAGCCCCACCGCATCCGCGAGGGCATCGCCAGCACCATGGCCATGCTCGAGGGTGCCTACGCCATGGCCCTTGTGCGCGAGGACGCCATCTACGCCTTCCGAGACCCCGACGGCATCCGCCCCCTCGTGCTCGGCGAGCTGTCGTGCGGCAAGGGGTGGGTCGTGGCCAGCGAGACCTGCGCCCTCGACATCGTGGACGCCTCCTACGTGCGTGACGTCGAGCCCGGCGAGATCGTCAAGATCAGCGACGACGGCCTGGAGAGCCAGCAGGAGTATCGCTCCGCCACGGCGTCTCCGTGCATCTTCGAGCAGGTGTACTTTGCCCGCCCCGACTCCGTGATGGGCGGCGGCACGGTCTACTCGGCCCGCCGCCGCATGGGCGAGCGCCTGGCCCAGGAGGCACCAGCCGACGCCGACCTCGTGATCGGCGTGCCCGACTCCGGTCTGCCCCCCGCAGAGGGGTTCGCCCGGGCCAGCGGCCTGCCCTTCGGCGAGGGCCTCATCAAGAACCGCTACGTGGCGCGTACCTTCATCCAGCCCACCCAGGAGCTCCGCGAGATGGGTGTGCGTCTCAAGCTCAACGCCCTCAAGGACGTCGTGGCCGGTANGCGCCTNNTGCTTGTGGACGNCTCCATCGTGCGCGGCACCACCATGGCCCAGATCGNCCGCATGCTGCGCGACGCCGGCGCCGCCGAGGTGCACGTGCGCGTCAACTCGCCGGAGGTGCGCTGGCCCTGCTTCTACGGCATCGACACCGACACCCAGGACCAGCTCATCAGCGCCAACAAGTCGGTGGAAGAGATCCGCCGGTTCATCGGGGCCGATTNCCTGGCGTTCCTGTCGGTGGAGGGGCTGCTCGCCTCCGTGCCGCCTGCACCCGGCCACTGCTGTGCCTGCTTCACCGGCGACTACCCCGTGGCCATCCCGGAGGTCTTCTCCAGGGGCAGCTTCCTCGAGGGCTACGAGCCCACCAACCTCACGGACCCGTCGCCGACGGCCCTCATGAGCGTCCAGGAGGTGGCCGACGTCCTGGAGGTCTGCCGCGAGGAGTCCGAGAACGCCTGGGGTCACGAGGTCGTGGGCGCCTCCGGTCGCGGCGAGCGGGAGGACTGAGGAGGACCTCCCGTGGGGCTTCTGCGGGTGGCAGTGGGGCTCGAACCACCCGGAGAACGTCCTGCGGGTGGCAGTGGACTACCAGACCACCCGGAGAAGCTTCCGTGGGTACTTTTCCACCCGGAGAAGCTTCTGCGGGTGCCGATGAGCCCACCGATCACCCGTAGATCGTTCTGCGGGTGCCGATGCCGCCCTGGACCACCCACAGAACGTTTTGTGGGTGGCAGTGGGCCCCCAAACCACCCATAGAACGCCTTGCGGGTACTTTTCCACCCACAGATGCTTCTGCGGGTGCCGATGAGCCCCCGGATGACCCGTAGATCGTTCTGCGGGCGTCGGCCCGTCTCGCCATCCGTCCATGGCCCGCGGCGTCGCCCTGACCGTCACCGTCAGGATGCGGTCGGAAACCGGTCAGGGCCGTCCTGTACCGTGGGTCCCATGAGTACCGTGCTGTGCGACCTGGGTGCTTGGATCGTATACGCCTCTCGAGCCCCGTTCACCGTGATCCCGAAGGAAGAGGCGGCCCCTATCCTGCGTGACGCCGCGTGCGGCGCCCGACAGGCGGAGGGGCTCTGCCGGCTGCCGGCCTTCCAGGAGCTCCTCGACCTCGCCCACTGGCTGGCCGAGACGCCCCGGGACCGTCGGGTCGTACCGGACCTCCTCGTCACCGACGACCGATGCCGCCATGGGTCGGGCGCCTGCCGTCCCCATCTTTCTCCCAAGGGCATCGGGCCGTTCTCCCTGCTCCGCATGGAGGGCCCCTTCGCCGAGGCGGAAGAGCCGCTGTACGTGGTGCCGCCCGACCTCTACCTGCTCATGCNCGCCCGGGAGCTGGATGTGACCGCCTTGGCGATGGTGGCGACCACGCTGTGCTCGACCTATGTGCCGAGACCTGACCTGGGTGAGTGCCCGGGCAGACGCGAGCCCCTTGTGGGGAAGGCGGTCTTGGAGGGCTTCTCCGAGAACCTGCCTGCCCGGTGTCAGGGCGCCTCCACGTTGCGCCGCGCCCTTGCCATCACGGCGGAGGGGTCGCGGTCGCCCATGGAGACGGCACTGAGTGTGGGGCTCTCCGCACCGGGGCCCCTCGGCGGCTACGGTCTCCCGCTTCCCCGGCTCAACCACCGTGTCGACATCCCCCGGGAGCTCGGCAGGCTCATAGGGGGCCAACGGACGATGTACCTCGACCTCTGCTGGCCCGAGGCGGGGTGGGCGGTGGAGTACGACAGTGCGGCGCACCACAGCGAGGGGTGCGCTGTCGCCAAGGACCGTAGGCGCCGTGCCGTGGCCGACGCCCTGGGGATCTCCATCGTCCCTTGGGACAACCTCACGGTGGCGGACCCAGTATCNCTGGGCCTCGCCGTCGAGAGCCTCGCCGGCCACCTGGGCTGCCCGTTCTCCTGGGACCACTCCCTCTCGCAGGCGCGACGTGGGCTCCATGACCGGATCATGGGGCCCCACAGGTTCTGGTGAGGGGATAGGTGCGGGGCGGCCCGTCGGGGGTGCCGCCCGCAAAAGCTTCTGCGGGCGGCGGCAGGCCTCCGGATCACCCGTAGAACGTTCTGCGGGTGGGAACGGCGCCCCAGACCACCCGTAGAAGCTCTTGCGGGTACTTTTCCACCCGTAGAAGCTTCTGCGGGTGGCGGCGGGCCTCAAAATCGNCCGCAGAAGCTTTTGCGGGTGGTGCCGTCCTCGATGGGACGGNNTGCCGTCTCGCGGGGAGGAGTCCCCCAATGGGATAAGGTTGGGAGAGCAGAGAGAGACGGGAGAGACATGAGCGAGCACATGAGCTATGCCGACGCCGGCGTGGATGTGGACGAGGGCGCCCGCGCCGTGGACGCCATCAAGGGGGCCGCGGCCTCCACGGACCGCCCCGGCGTCATGGAGGGGCTGGGCGGCTTCGGCTGCCTGTTCGACGCGGCGCCGTTCAAGGCCATGGAGCACCCGGTGCTCGTGAGCGGCACCGACGGCGTGGGAACCAAGCTGGCCCTAGCCCAGCGCCTGGGCCGCAACGACACCGTGGGCGAGGACCTCGTGGCCATGTGCGCCGACGACGTGGTGGTCACCGGCGCCGAGCCGCTGTTCTTCTTGGACTACGTGGCCGTGGGAAAGCTCCGTGCCGATGAGATGGCCCAGGTGGTGGGAGGTATCGCCGCGGGGTGCCGCAAGGCCGGCTGTGCCCTCATCGGCGGCGAGATGGCCGAGCACCCCGGCGTCATGGCCGCGGACGACTACGACCTTGCCGGCTTCTGCGTGGGCGTGGTGGACAAGCCCGCCATGCTGGGCAAGGACAACGTGCGCGAGGGCGACGTCATCCTCGGCCTGGCCTCGAGCGGCATCCACNCCAACGGCTACTCCCTCNTGCGCGCGGCGGTGACCGACCGCATGGATGACGCTGGCCTGTTGGAGCCCCGCGCCGAGCTGGGNGGCGANTCGCTGGCGGACGCCCTGCTGGCGCCCACCGCCATCTACTCCGGCGCCGTGGTGCGGGCCCTCGCGGCGGGCNCCCCCGTGCACGCCCTGGCCCACATCACGGGCGGCGGCATCACCGAGAACCTCGACCGCGCCATGCCGGCCCACCTCGACGCCCTGGTGGAGCGCGGCGCCGACGGCTCGGTGGCCTGGGACGTGCCGCCGGTTATCGGCTACGTGAGCCGCGCCGCCGGCCTCACGGCAGACGAGGCCTTCAAGACCTTCAACATGGGCGTGGGCATGGCCGTGGTCTGCGCGCCCAAGGACGCCGAGAGGGTCTCCGCGGCCTTCGCCGAGCAGGGCTTCCCGACGTTCGCCGTGGGCACCGTGGTGCCCGGCGAGGGCAGGGTGCGCTACACGGCGTAGGAGGCACCTCAAGAGATCGGCCGATCAACGAGAGGCGGGGTCTGGGCATGCGACCTGGCCCCGCTTTTCTGTGGCATTTCTGAGGCACAACCGTGGCCTGCTTGCGTATCGACGGCCGCNGAACCTCCCTTAATCTCGCTTTCAAGTTAAGTGACGGGAGGGAGTGGCCATGGGTCAGGTTCGCACGGTTGCCGCGGTGACGACGAGGACGCCGTGGATATACGTCCTCCCCGCCCTGGTGGCGCTCTTTCTCCTCCTTCCCTCCCTCTACCCCGAGGCGTCGACCGGTGGTGCCGACATCCTCGAGCGATACGGCGCGGAGAACTACATGGAGACGTCGCGCCGTCTCCAGCAGTGGAGGGACGACGGTGTGGACGGCGAGCTCGTGGCGCTGGAGGAGCAGGNCCTCGAGGCCCTCGGCCGCGCCCGGGAGGCGANCGACGACAAGGCGTTCTTCCAGGCGGCGGCGGACTACGAGAACGTCACGCTGGCCCTTGTCGAGCGCGGCGTGTGGGAGGACGACGAGCTCTTCATGAGGGCGAACTCCCTCAACGTCGTAAGGATCGCGGGGCTGGCGGAGCCGGTGGTCTACACCGCGGTGGGCGAGCTTCCGGCCCTCCCGTACCTGGCGTTCGTCTACGAGCAGGTGCCGTGGCTCCTGTGGGTGGGAACCCCGTGCCTGGTCGCCGTTGCCGGTGTGCTCTCCCGGACCAACGGGAGGCTCTTGGCCCTGGGCCCCTGCCAGGTCGTCGGATCGCTCGGGTCCGGGCTGTTCTCCGGGCTGCTCTCGTGGGCCATGGTCATGGGGGCCTTCGTCCTCGCCGCCCTCNTCGTTGCCGCGCGAGGCGGGTGGGGCGACCCTGCCTATCCCGCGGTGTTCGTGCAGGGAGACCGGCTCGAGACGCTGGGGTGCGCCGACGTCCTCCTTCGGGCGTCAGTGGTAATCCTCGCGCTGTCCCTGTTCGTCGGGATGCTTGTGGAGGCCGCCTTCTCCCCGGTGGGCGACGGGCGTGTCCCCGCGGCCGTGGTGGCGGTCTTTGCCCTGCTCCCTATGGTGGTCGGGCATGACGGCGCCCCATGGGCACCGTGGTCCTACGTCCATGTGGCCCAGACCGCCGGTGTGTGCGCCTACTTCAACGGCGGGTCCCTTTCGGAGACGCCGCAAGCCTTCCCCTTGGCATTGACCGTCCTGTTCGGATGGGTGACCGGTCTGTCGGTCCTCGCGCTTGTCGGCAACGCCCTACGGCGAACGAACCGTCTTTAGGAGGTCCCATGTATCGCGTGGAAGGCCTGTCCATCTCCCGCAAGGGGCGCCCGATCTTCAGGGGCGCGTCGTGCACGGTGCGTTCTGGCGAGGTCCTGGGACTTGTCGCCCCCAATGGCATGGGCAAGACCACGTTGCTGCGCTTTCTGGCAGGGGCGTGGGCCCTCGGGTCGGCCTCGGCGGTGACGCTGGGCAACGACCGGGTGAGAGACCCCAAATCCCTCGGCCGGCACGTCTTCTATGTCTCGGGCGACAGGAGCCCGCTGTATCCCGGCCTGTCCCCGCGCCAGCACCTTCAGGCCGTGGGCCGCATCTGNGGAGTGCCCGTCGATGTGGGCGGTTGGGTCGAGCGGTGCGGAATGGGCNGTTATGCGGATGTCCCGGTGCGTCGCCTCTCGAGGGGGATGGCCCAGCAGGCACTCCTCGCCGTTGCGTTTGCCGCGGGTCCCCGGTACCTCCTGCTCGACGAGCCCTTCAACGGCCTCGACCCGACGGCCGTGGGACGGAACGATGGGATCGTGCGGGAGCTGNTGGAGAGGGGGGCCGGCGCCCTGGTCTCGTCCCACCTCCNCCCGCAGCTCGGCAGGTTGGCCGACAGGCTGGCCTATATCGATGGGGGAGCCATCCGTATCGACGGCCGGGTGGGGACGCTCGCGGGTGCGGAGGAGCTGTACCGGCGCGTATACGGGNAGGTGAGGGACGGGTAGCGCCGGTGCCGTCACCGTGGCGGACGCCTTCAGGCGCGGTTCATATCGGGTTTACCGATATAAATACTTTCATGTAAACTGAACCAACACCGNTCGATCCTGGCACTGGCCGGCGAGTGGCCGGTGCCTCCCGGCACGAGGGAAGCCATGGCCACGGTCTGCGTAGTCGACGACAATCCGGAGCTGCTCGACCTTGTCGGCGCGTTTCTCGCCAACGACGGNTTCGACGCCCGACTCTTCCCTACGGGGGAGGACTTCCTCGCGGCCCTTGCGGATACCGCCCCCGANCTCGTNGTGCTCGACCTCATGCTCCCGNGCCTGGACGGTTTCGAGGTGCTGCGCCAGGTGCGCGGACGGTCCAGCGTCCCCGTGGNAATCCTGACCGCCCGCGGGGACGACGGGGACTACNGTCGCNGCCTGGCCCTCGGCGCCGACGACTACGTGGCCAAGCCCTTCAAGCCCCATCTCCTCATGGCGAGGATCAAGGCCCTGCTCCGGCGGGTCGACTACGACCNCCCGGAATCCGCTGTCGGGCAACCGGTGTCCCTTGGGAACGTGNGGTTCGACCCCGCCCGAAACCGGTTCATGGTGGAGGGCAGGCCCCTCGGGCTGACCGCCCAGGAGCGCCGTCTTCTGGGCTTCTTCCTCGAGCATNCCGGGGAGGCCCTGTCGAGGGACCGTCTCTTGGAGGCGGTCTGGGGCTTCGAGGAGGGCCGGGTCACCCAGACGCGGGCTGTCGACGAGGCCAACCGACGACTGCGAAAGAAGCTGCTCGCCGCGGGGGCCACGGCCTACAACCGTACGGTGCGGGGCGTCGGCTACGAGTTCTCGGACGGCCGGNGACCGCCGTGGGACCCTCGGATAACGGCTGTCGGCCGGCCCGCGGCCTGATATTGTTCGCCGCCGTCGCACTCGCGTGCGTCATGGTCTTCCCGGCCGTATATGTGGCGTTGGAGCACGGCTCCGTCGAGGCCCAGGCCCGGGAGGCGTTGCTGACGGCGGTCGCGGGGTCGGAGCCTNCCGACCCCGGGCTGCCGCCGGTCGTACGGGTCGACCTCACGGTGCCCGGAATGGGGGACGCGGAGACGTACGGCTACTATCCGGCGCTGACCTCCCATATCAAAGATGCCGGTATCGCCCCGAGCGACGGGGTGCGGCGGTTCGAGAGCGACGGGAGGACCCTCCTCTACGTCGCCGAGGGGACGCTCAACCCGCAGGCTGCGGACCATAGGGTGTCCAGCGCCCTGGTCGTGGACGTGACGCCCCAGCTCTCGCTCGTCGGTNANNNGGCGGCCGCCCTGTTTGCCCTGTCGTTCGTGGCCGCCGGGTGCATCGCTGTGCTCGGGTGCCGCCTGGCGAGGTCGGGCAGGGACCACGAGCGGCGCCTCAACGAGTTCTTTGCCAACGCGTCCCACGAGCTCAAGACCCCGATAGCCGTGATAGACGGCTATCGGGAGGCCATGGCGGCCGGAGTGGTGGACCCTCGCGACGGCCTTCCCGTGGTGGAGAGGGCCACCGACTCGATGAGGCGGCAGGTGGAGGACATCCTCGCCCTCTCGAGGGCCGACGCCGGCGCTCTGAGGCCGGTGATGGAGCCGGTGGATGCCCGGGAGCTCGTTTGCGACGTGTTGGAGGACCTCGACATGGTCGCCGACGGGGAGGGCGTCTCCGTCTCCCTCGACGACCCCGGAACGCTCAGGGGCGAGACCGACGAGCGCATGTTGGCGGCCATGGTCACGAACCTTGTGACCAATGCCATACGCCATGCGTCCGCGCGCGTCCGGGTCTCCATGACGGCGGAGGACGGTGCCCTCCGGGTCGTGGTGGCAAACGACGGCGAGACCCTTTCTCCCGAATCGGCGGTCCGGGCCTTCGACCGCTTCTATCGCGGTGAGGGAGGGTCCTGCGGCCTCNGGCTTTCCNTGGTGGCTGCCTATGCGACGGCNCTGGGGGGCGAGGTCTCGCTCGGTGTGGAGGAGGGTCTGACCGTTGCAAGGTTGACCATAGCTTTCAATGGGTGCTAAAAATAGTAAAAGCGTTCGAGACAAGGGGCGTGATGTCATGAAGTCTGCCGCTGTGGTTCGCTCCATGGTCCCCGGCCTTTGCGTGGCCGTTGTCGGCGCCGTCTGTATGGGGTGGTACGGCCAGGGTGTTTTCGACCACCTCACGCTCACGACCGGCGACATCCTCTGGCGCGGCGTCGTTTCCTTCTTGGGCAACCTGCTGTGGGTGGGCCTGGGGATGGCGGCGGCTCAGCTGGTCCCGCGGCCCCAGGAGCGGAAGGGCGCCTTGGGTGTCGTTCTCATCGTGGTCGCCGCCGCCCTGCATGCGGCCTGTGGGGCGTTTCGCGTGTGGGCTGAGTTCGAGCCGGCAATCGGCGGCGTGTATACGGCCCTCGTCATGGGGCGTCCCGGGGCGCTGCTCTTCCTGCTCGACGGCGCGCTGCTGGGTTATGGCATCAAACTGGCGCGCAGGAGCGGCTAGGCAACAAGGCAGTCGGCTCTACCACGAGATATCGATTTCCTTCAGCGACGGGTCGANCAGCCTGGCATAGGCCACCTGTACCTGGTCGAAGAGGTACTCCATGGCATAGGTGGCATAGAGCACGTGTTTCGGCGACTGTCGGATGACGGGTGGCTTNATGGCGAGCACTTGGTCGTAAAGGTCGAACAGCGAGTCATCGGCCGAGGCCGTGGCGAATATCTTCTTTGCCCCAGACGCCTCGATCTGCTCTCGTTGTGCGTGGGCGAACGACCCCGAGGCGGAGACCACCAACAAGAGGTCGTGGTCGGTAAGGTTTCGTACCGTGTGGGTGGCGGGGGCTGACTCCGTGACCATCTGCACCAAGCGCTTGAGCATGGCCATTGACCGTTNAAAATTGATGANCNACGCCGAAGAGGAGTCCGAGGTAAGAAGTACCATGTGTCCAGATTCATGCAGGTCGGAACAGAGCCTTTGAACAACGGCGGGCGTCATCAGCCGGTCGATGTCACNGAACACCCGGGACAGGTCTTCGCGCAAGTGCANCTTCACGTCGCTGTAGAGCAGGCTGTAGGACAGGTAATACTGACGGAACATCGCCCACTCACTGGCGGCGACGCGCACTTCGGAAAAGTTGCCGAACCCGATAGACTGGCAAAAACGGCGCACGCCNGACCTCGACACAAAGGCGGTTNCCATCAAATCATTTACTGTAAGGGTGTCGAGCCTGTCAAAGTTCTCCAACAGGAACTTGGCCATAAGGTGCGATGTCTCGTCACACTCGTTGTCGTTGTAGACCGAGAACAGCGAGGGCAATAGGTTGAGCATACCTTCGCGCATCTTTTTCCTCCGTCCCATCCCAGCCCACGGGGTGTGACTGCAATGCTAGGATGCCGAGTCATCGACGGGTGCCCCCGCTCGGCTCAACGATGGTCCAGAATTTGAACCATAACCGGCGGCGGTGGCGATAAAGGTAGTTAAGAGGGGGCGTCATGGGTTCTGACGTGCGCCTGGTGGTCTCGGATATAGATGATACTTTGATTCCTCGCGGCACATCGAGGCTGCCGGAGAGAACGGCTAAGGCCATCGGCCGTTTTGTGGCGTCTGGGCGTTTCTTTGCTCCTGTCACGGGACGTATCANGGACGATGCCGTGCNAATGTTTACAGNGTGTCCGGTTGGGTGTGCGACGGGGGCCTTTGTCAACGGCCAGATGATCTACGTGGACGGCAGGCTCGCACACCAAGAGTCGGTGTCGTCCNAGAGGCTGGAGGCCGTTGCGGCGTTTCTCGACCGACACACCCCGGCTGCCAACCTCCTCCTTTATCAGGGCAGCGACATCGTGGCCCTTACGGGACGGCCTTCGCGCCTTGAGGGGTACGACACTGCGGAGAACCGACGCCGGTCGGGATGTGTGGCCCATATCGGCTCCGTCACTCCGGAAAAGGCGAACATCCAATGCTCCTGCCGCCCGGAGGAGGTGCCGCATCTTGTGGCGCGCCTCTCGGAGAGGTTCGAGGATGTCGATTTTGTTCAGCCTGGGGCGGTCTCGGAGATAGATGTAATTCCTAAAGGATGGAGCAAGGCCAAGGGCGTCCAGGTTTTGGCGGATCGGTTGGGAGTTGCTCTTTCCGAGGTCGTGGCGGTGGGTGATTCCGACAACGACATTGCAATGCTTGCGTACGTCCCTGCCTCCTATGCCGTCTCCTCGGGGACGCTTGCCGCCCGGCGAACGGCGGCCCATTGTTTGCCTTCCGTGGGCGAAGAGCCGGTGGCGATGGTGCTTGAAGCCGTTCTAGCTGGGAAAATGCTCTCATTTTGAGTGATGTATCAATTAGCGAGAAATTAGTCAACATCTTGCGTGGTTCATATAACTGCCCATAGGTCCTCAGTGAATTATGTGCACTGTTATGAATCATATAATTTGTTAATAACGTAATGCATCCTGCACAAACATCGCATGAACAACATGCCTATATATAAAAATTATAAGAAAATACCCACTGTTCATCTTTTGGCTCACAAAAAGTCTAGAAGGTGAGCGGTTCTGGCTGTTCCATAGAGCCATCAATCGATTTGGTCCTCATTCAGGAATGGAGCCGCCATGGATGACCGAGAACTGTTCAGCCCCGACCTGGTCTTCTTCGACCTGGAGGCCTCTGACCGCCAAGAGCTCTTTGAGGAACTGGCCGACCGCCTGATCGAGAAGGACCTTATCGAGGACAGCTGGCTCAAGGCTATCCAGGAACGAGAGCGCGACTACCCCACGGGTCTCTCGTTCCCCAGCATCCAGGTCGCTATTCCCCACGTGGACCCCCAGTACATCAGGCAACCCTACATCGCTGTGATCAAGCCGACAACGTCGGTGGTTTTCGAGGCAATGGCGGGCTTGGGCGACGATGTCCCCGCCCGACTCATCGTGAACTTGGGTGTCATGCGCGACGGCGGCCAGGTGGAGGTGCTTCAGAAGCTCATGAACATATTTATGAGCGAGGACTATGCGGCCGAGGTCGAGGCTGCAAAAGACCCCCAGGCCATGGTGGATGCCTTCACTCGCCTGTTCGAAGAGGTCTCTGCAGAGTAAATCGTCTATGCAAGACGACTGCGCAAGGGCGCAGCGCAATCAAGGGGCCATGCCCCCAAGAAAGGAGCAGTCATGAAGCGTATCATCGTCGCCTGTGGGTCTGGAGTGGCCACTTCCCAGGCAGTTGCCTCCAAGGTGGAGCGCATCTTGAAGCAGCGTGGTGTCGAGGCGGACGTCGAGGCTGTGGACATCAAGTCTCTGGACCATTACATCAAGGACGCCGACGCCTACATCTCCATCGTCAAAAGTGATGACGACTACGATATCCCTACGTTCAATGGCGTCGCATTTTTGACCGGCATGGGTGCCGACGCCGAGGCCGACCGCTTGGTCGAGCTGCTTGAGTCCTAAGCCCCATGAGCAAGAAGAAGTCCCACGAAGCGCTCGTCATCGACCAGCGGCCGCTAGGCCTTCCCCGCGCCGTCTGGATTGTTTTGACCGTAATGGACCTTTTCCTCTTCGTAGTGGGGGCCCTGGCCAGCAGGCTCGACCTTTCCCTAGGGGCCTTGGTTCTCATCCTCATTATCGAGCACTACGNCCACGACCTTTTAGTGGGTCCCTACGAGCGACGTCAAGAGCGCGTTCGGCAGCANTANGGCATCAAGGGACGGCTGACTCCGGCCCAGAGCCGGGAGGTGTTCAAGGAGTACCGCCGTGAGCGCAAGGAGCGTTGCGCGCAGAGGCGAGCGGTCAAGTCACAGGCAAAAACGATGTCCGTCTCAAGGGACGGGGTCGAGTAGAGGTCCTTTCGCAAGGGGCCCAAGAGAGAGGTGGTTTGAATGGACTGGAAAGAGATCGCGGCCGTCAAAGAGGTCAAGGAGCTCACGTACCTCATGTGGGACAAGGGTTGGGATGAGGCCAACGGCGGCAATATCTCCTATATCCTCACCGACGAGGAGGAGGCGGCCCTTGGCNACACGCCTGGTTCTGGACGCCAAGTGGAACTTGCCGACATCCCCGCCGCTATGAGGGGCCGGTTTGTGCTCACTACCGCCACTGGCTCCTACTTCCGCGAGGTGCGCGACGACGTNGATTNGCTCCTCGGCNTCATCTACCTGCCCAAGGACGGGGATTATTACGAGATCGCCTACGGTCTCGAGGGCAATAGGCCCAGCTCCGAGTTCCCCAGCCACCTGGCGGCTCAGGCGGTGCGTCTTGCTGCCGATCCCGAGCAGCGTGTCGTCATGCACAACCACGCCTCCAACGTGCTCGCGATGACCCATGTTGGGCCCACAAACGCCCGTGACTTCACCCGCGCTCTCTGGCGCATCATCACCGAGGCCATGTGCCTGTTCCCCGACGGTGTGGGCTTTGTGCCGTGGTGTGTCTGCGGTGGCCAGGAGATCGCTGACAAGACCAACGAGCAGATGAAGGACTGCCGCATCGTGATTTGGCAGTACCACGGCGTCTTTACGGCCGGTCGTTCGCTTCACGATGCCTTCGGCCTGTTGGAGACCGTGGAGAAGTGCTGTGCCGCTTGGATGGCCGCCGAGNCCTNCGGCCATCGTAACCCGGGCATCTCCGATGAGCAGCTCAAGGATCTTTGTCGTGCCTTTGGGCTCACCCCGCATCCCGGCTACCTGGACTAGCGGTCCTCGCACCTGCGCAAAGCGGGGCTTGCCCGGCAAGCCCCNCTGGCAGCGGAAAAGTCTCNGGAGGCCTTCCACTTATAAGAGAGGTGAAACATGGACGTCTTNCTAAATATCGTTAACTATATCCTGGGATTCGGGGCCGCCGTCTTCGTGCCTCTGATCATACTCATCATCGGCCTGATTGNNNAGATGAGTTTCAAGGACGCGTTTTTTGCCGCCCTGACCCTGGGTATTGCTTTCACCGGCATGAACGTGCTCATCAACTTCATGACCGGCGCCATCACCCCGGCGGCCCAGGGCCTGGCCGAGGCCACCGGCATCTCGCTGCCTGCGGTGGACGTGGGCTGGCCCGCGCTTTCCGCCATCGCGTGGGCATGGCCCCTGGGCGTTCTCTGCTTCCCGCTGCTTGTGGTGATCAACCTCATCATGCTGCTGCTTAAGCTTACGGACACCCTGAACGTGGATTTCTGGAACTGCTGGACCAAGCTGCTCACCACGGTGATGACTTACTACCTCTGCGCCGCTGCCGGCATGCCTGAGGGCGCCGCCATCGCNATGGGCTTCCTGGCTGCTTCGGTGCAGATCATTCTTGAGCTCAAGATCGGCGATGCCTTCCAGCCCACCATCGAGAGGGTCACCGGAATCCCTGGCGTGACCGTTCCCCATGCCATGAGGCTCACCGCCACCGTTGCCTATCCCATTGAGCGACTGCTGGAGAAGATTCCGGCCCTGGAGAACAACAACGCCGATGCCAAGTGGCTCCGTAAGAAGATCGGCATCTTTGGTGAGAACGCTGTCATGGGCTTCATCATCGGTACCGTTATGGGCGCCATCGCCTACCGCGACGTGCAGCAGGCCCTGACCCTGGGCGTCCAGGCCGCTACTGCCCTGCAGCTCTTCCCCATGGTCTCCAAGCTCTTCATGCAGGCCCTGTCCCCCATCTCCGACGCCGTGGGCGACTTCATGAAGAAGCGCTTCAAGGGCCGCGAGCTCATCATCGGCCTTGACTGGCCAATTCTCGCTGGCTCCAACGAGATCTGGGTGACCTGCATCCTGCTTATCCCCTTCGAGCTCGTACTCGCCTTCGTGCTGGCGCCCATGGGCAACATCGTTCTGCCTTTTGCCGGCATCGTGAACATCTGCCTGGTGCCCGGCCTGCTCATGGTGGCCAATGGCAACATCATCAAGATGCTCATCGAGGGTATTATCATCACGCCTATTTACCTACTGGTGTCCTCCTCCTTTGCTCCTTTTGTGACCCAGCTGGCGCTCACCTTCTCGCCCGACTCCCTCGCCAACGTGGGTGGCGACGCCATGATCACATGGTCGACGCTTGAGTGCCCTGACTTCCGCTGGNCCATCGCCAACGCGTTCTCCGGCAACATCGCCGCCATCGCGGTGCTCGTCGGCTGGCTCGCCCTGTTCGTCTGGATGCTTCGTGGTTTCAAGAAGCGCAACGAGGCCCTCAAGGCTGCCGAGTAGTTTCCNCGGNTTCGGACCGTTGGTTTNCATGGTCCCTTGCTGACGTCTTTATGCTTCAGCACGGGGCTCTTGTCTTAAGGAGACGTGAGCGATGCTGTGCAACGATGCGGCCCTTTTTCGCGAAGAGATGCTCAAGGGCTACGTGGCCGCCTTCCCTTCCTATGTCATAGAGGTGCCGGGCGGCGTAGTGAGTGCCTGTGAGGCAACCGTGGGCAAGGTGGCCGTGATGAATGGAGGAGGGTCTGGCCACTACCCTGCGTTTTGCGGCATAGTGGGCGACGGCCTCATGGACGGTTGCGTGGTAGGAAACGTGTTCACCTCGCCTTCCACTGAGGAGGCACTCGGTGTGGCCTCCTGTCTTGACACCTCGTCCGGCCTTCTTATCGTGGGTGGCAACTATGCCGGAGACAAGATGAACTTCGACATGGCGCGTGACCGTTTGCGGNCTCAGGGGGTGGACGCCCGAACGTTCTACATCACAGACGACGTCTCCAGCGCTCCTGTTGCCCAGGCATCCCTTCGCCGAGGCAACGTGGGTACGTTTCTGGTGTTCAAGGCCGTGGGGGCGGCGGCAGCCGGGGGACTGCCCCTTGACGAGGTTGAGCGTATTGCCATCAAGGCCAACGACCGCACCCGAACCATGAGCATCGGACTTCGTGGCTGCACCCTTCCTGGCCACTCGGAACCCCTTTTTCGGGTGCCTACCGGCATGATGGAGGTGGGGCAGGGCATTCATGGCGAGAGCGGTGTGGCCGAGCAGCCCGTGGCCTCCGCACGTGNGATTGCANCGATGCTGGTGGAGCGCGTGCTTGCCGAGGCCCCCGGCGATACCCGCCGGCTGGCGGCAGTGCTCGACGGCCTGGGCTCTACAAAGTACGAGGAGCTGTTTGTGGTATGGGCCACGGTGAGCCGGCTTTTTGAAGACGCCGGTTACGAGCTTATCGAGCCCGTGGTGGGCGAGGTGGTCACCAGTCTCGATATGGAGGGCATTGCTTTGTCGGTCCAGTATCTTGACGAGGAACTCGAGCGCCTTTGGTGTGCCCCCTGCTCGAGCCCTGGCTTCAGCCGACGGCCCCAAGCCGTCCTTTCTGGGCAGCGAAGGCGCGTTGTCGAGAACCGGCCGAGCGGGAGCGTCGAGGAGCGGCGGCCGTGCGCCTGTCTGGCCTCCCGGCGCCAGGGCCAGGTAGCGGCTCGCGCCCTGTCGTCCATGGCCGCCTGCATGGCGGCCGAGGAGGAGAGGCTGGCGCAAATTGACTCTATGTGCGGCGACGGCGACCATGGCCGCGGCATGGTGAAGGGTTCCTCAGCCGCCGCCGAGGCCGCTCGGGAGGCGGTGGAGCGCCAGGCGGGGGTAGGGTCGGTACTCTGCGACGCCGGTGACGGTTGGCGCGCCGCTGCGGGCGGCACGTCCGGGGCTCTGTGGGGCGTTGCCTTGCGGACCGTGGCAGAGACGCTGGGCGACGAGGGCCAAGAGGTCAACGCGGAACTCATGGCAGAGGCCCTGGGGGAGGCTGCTCGCGCCATGATGGAGCTGGGAGGGGCCCGCCTGGGCGACAAGACCATGCTGGATGCTCTGATCCCCTTTCGCGACAAGCTATCTGCTCCAGCGGCAAGCGGGAAGAGCCTTCAGTGTGCGTGGGCCGAGGCTGTCCCCGTGGCCCGGCAGGCCGCCCAGGACACGAGCAGGCTTACAGCCAAGATCGGGCGGGCCCGTCCCCAGGCGGCACGCGGTGTTGGCACGCCCGATGCCGGTGCTGTTTCCTTGGCCCTCTGCCTTGAGGCGTCCGGTTTGGATGATTGCTCATGAAAGAGGGCACGGGTGTCCCCCACATTGTCTTCTCCGACCTGGATGGATCATTTCTCACTACAGACAAGGCGGTTCACCCCCTCAACGAGACGGCCCTGACGAGGCTTGCGGAGCTGCACATTCCTTTCGTTGCCTGCAGCGGCAGACCGAGAGGAGGGCTGACCGAGCTGGCTCAGCGGCTTGGCTGCTCTTATCTGGTCGCCTCCAACGGCGCGGACATCTCTTGCTGCGATACTGGGGAGACCCTCGCCTCATGGAGCGTCGACCCTGATGACGCCGTGGCACTTATGGAGCGTGTGAGGCACATGGATGTAGTGGTGGACCTCGTGGTGGAGGGCACGCTCTTCAGCCACGGTGTCTCGATGGAGCGTCAAAAGGCTATGGGCGCGGTCCCGGAGTCGCTCGCGACCCATAAAACGCTCGTGCATCGCACCGAGGAGCCGCTTGAGGAGCTTGCCCGCCGGGGCGCCATCGACCGCATGGGTATCTGGTACGGCCCGAGGGGCGACTTCGAAGCCATTTGCTCCATGGTCGATTCCATGGGCGGCCTCCAATGGGTCGACTCCGAAGCGCATATCGTCGAGATCGTGGCCGCTNGGGTTTCCAAGGGGGCGGCCTTGAGATGGCTTTGCGGACACCTCGCCATTGACCCCAAAAGCTCTGTGGCTTTTGGTAACGGCGGCAACGACATCGAGATGCTCGAGTGTGCCGGCGATGGTGTGGCTTTGTGCAACTCGCAGCCCGGGGTGGCCGTCCATGGGGACCATGTGACCCTTTATGACAACGACAACGGCGGCTGCGGTGCCTACCTGCTCGACCTTCTGAATCCCTCGGAAAAGGGTCCGATATAGTGGTCTTTTGGTTCTGTGTACGGCGAGATGCGGGCGGGCCCCTTCCGGTGGGGGGCCCGCCCGTTTGTTGTCCTTGGGGTTCACGGTCTCGGGGCGGCTGCCAGTTTTGATTTCGCTCCGCCTCAATCGTTCAGGTAATCTTATCCAAGTCCGTAGATTCAGAGTCTGCAAGATTGGGTCTTCCCACCNGAAGGTCGCGATACAGAACCCTTGAGGAGCTCGGCACGGNTGGNAACCCCTCCAACGCGGAGGACTTCTGGTTCGGTCTATTTCGAAGGGAGGGGGGCTATGGAGGATGGTCGCACCCATGTGCTGATGTCGCTCTTGGCCATCTATAACGAGAACGATTCCGGCCAGCTTTCCCATGCCATTGCCGAGTACCTTCTGACCCATTTCGAGTCGATTGGGTCCATGAGCCTTCAGGAGGTCATGGATGCGGGGTTCGTGTCGCGGTCTGGGCTGAGGCGCTTTTGTCAGTCCATCGGGGTGGAGAACTTCTCGTCTTTGAGGAATCAGGCGGGAGAGTGGGAGGAGTTCCGCCATTACTACCTGGCGGCAGCATCATCCTCCTCGGAGTATCAGGTGCCCGTCCGCCAGGCCATGGTAGAGATCTTCGATTCTGTAGACCGGCTTCGTGAGAGTGGGGCCTTGAGGCGGCTAAGCCGGCTTTTNCGGNANAGCGAAAAAAGTGGTGCNCTTCTCGGCAGAATCGTCTGCGGGTGCCGTCACGGACTTTCAGTACGCGATGCTTGTCGCTGGCAAGTTGGTGCAGCTGGTCACCGAGTCCAACCCTTCCGTTGCGACGCTAAAGGGCTTAGGGTCGGGTGACCTTTTGCTGGTGGTGTCTTCTTCGGGCTCCTTTGCCATGCGCCAGAAGGGGCAGGTGGAGGCTTCGGGAGCGTACAAGGTGCTGGTCACCGCCAATGACGACCCGGAGCTTCACGCCCCCTACGACGAGNTGGTNCTCATGAGGCCCGATCTCAAGCGGCATGTGGCGCCCCNTCGCGTCTATGCGCTGTTTGGGACGGCCTATCTCATGAATCATGTGCTAGAGCACTGTGTGGCCGGAGACTAGGTGCTTTGTGTCCTTGCTCGCCGNTGTCTGCCGTGTGTATGCCAAAGCTATGAGGCCGAGAAGCGGCTCTGGCCCTACAGGGGTTCGCTGTCCTCGCGGAGGATGGCGAGGTAGTCCTCATAGATGAACGAGCGATAGCGCTTCTTTCCCTCGTCGCGGAGCCTCAAGATTCCAAGCTCGCAAAAGCGGTTCACGAGATTTGACGCGGTGGTCCGGCCAATGCCGAGGCGCTTCATAACGNACGACACCGTGACAATAGGGGTCTCTTCGAGCGCAGAGAGGAAGAGGTGAGCATTGGGTCCTCCCACGGTGCCACCGCTGTCGATAGCGGCGGTATCGCGGGCATGAAGGTCCACAAGGCGCCCCATCGATGTCAGCGAGTCGTTGGCTGCAGACTCCATGGCCTCGCAGAAGAAACGAATCCATTCTTGGTACCTGCCGTTGACGCGTACGTCCATGAGGTGCTCATAGTACTCGGAACGCCGAAGTTTGAGCTGGTAGGATGGGTAAAACACCGGGGCGTCGAGCACACCCCAATCTATGAGGCAGAGAGTTATGAGCAGTCTTCCAAGGCGTCCGTTGCCGTCAAGAAAGGGGTGGACCGTCTCAAATTGGTAATGCACCAAGGCGGCCTTGACGATGGGGTCGATGTCTATATCGCTATTGATGAACGCCTCAAGGTCTGAGAGGGCGTCCATCATGTCTTCTGGATTGGGTGGGATGTAGGGCGCGTTGGAGATGGTGGANCCGCCGGGCCCGATCCAGTTCTGGGAGTGACGCAACTCCCCAGGCTCTTTATCAGAGCCTCGAACCCCCTGCAGCAGGCGCCGATGGACGTTTTTGAGCAAGCGTTTTGAGATGGGGGTCCTGTTCATCTCCTCAACGGCATAATCGGTGGCCCCAACGTAACGAACGACATCGGCCACCTCCTCTTCGCGAGCGGCTCCTTCGGGATCGAGCACGTCGTCAAGAGTGCATTGAGTTCCTTCGATTTNTGACGAGAGGAGNGCNTCCTTTCGCACGTACATGGTGAGATACATATCTGCGTTGGGGAGAAACCGGGCCATACCTCTCAGTTCGCCCATTTTTCGGGAGCAGGCGGTAAGGGCCAAGGTAGTCCTGTCGTCTAGCTCGAGTGGGACAATCTTCTCGAGCGAGACGGGAACGAACGATTCGTAAGAGGAATTGCCAGAGAGATTCTTGCGCATATGCCCTTGTAGCCCGNCGATGTGAATCATGGCNCTCCTCCTCAACNAATCTAACGCCGGAAAATGGCNAAAAAACGGCGTTAGAGATGGAAGGAATATTCTAACGCCAAAAAAACGGCGTTAGAGGTGCCTAACGGTCTCTAACGCCGGAAATCTCCTGAAAAAAGTTGTTAGGGTACGGCCGTGGCGCCGCCCCTGCGGCTTTCGCTCGCCGCCGCCCTACCGCCCTACTCGGCTCCCACCACGTGCACCCGTCCCAGGGCGTCCATCTTCACACGGTCNGCCGNAAGCCAGCGGAGCACCTCGGGGTAGAGCTCGTGCTCCACGTCGTGGATGGCGGCCTCGAGGTCATCGACGGACCAGCCCTCCTCCACGGCCACGGGCCGTTGGGCGATGATGGGCCCGCGGTCGTACTCGGCGTTGGCCACGTGCACGGTCACGCCGGTGACCTTGACGCCGTAGTCGTAGGCCTCCTCGATGGCGTGGGCGCCCGGGAAGCTCGGCAGGAGCGCCGGGTGCAGGTTGATGACCGAGTTGGGGAAGCACGCGAGCACCGCCGGGCCGATCTTGCGCATGTAGCCGGCCAGCACCACGTANTCCACGTCACGGGCCTTGAGTTCGGAGGCGATGACCTCGTCGGCCACCTGGGGGTCGGCGTAGACCTCCTTGGAGAGGGCCATGACGGGGATGCCCGCCTNGGCCGCGCGTTTGAGGCCGTAGGCCTCGGGGCGGCTGGACAGCACGAGCTCGATACTGGCGTCGAGACTGCCCTCCTCTACGGCGTCGATGATGGCCTGGAGGTTGGTGCCACTGCCGCTGATGAGGATGGCGAGCTTGATGGTCATGGGCGCTCCCTGGGTCTCGTTTGCCTCTGCCCTGCCAGTATAGAGGGACCGCCGTGGCGGGCGAGGCCGGGTGCGCGGCCGCGGGCATTCCTGGCACGAGGGGCCGCTCGGTCCCGGGGCCCGGGCCGTCCGGCAATCATAACCTTCGCAATAGGCGAAGTGACAGATGGGCCANGCACCGCTGCCACGCGTGGNTGGGGGCGTCGCCTCACTCGCTCCAGAAGAGCTCCTTGAGGTCCGCGCGGTTCTCAGCGTCGCACTTGCGCNNGATGTTGTGCACGTGGGTCTTCACGGTGCCCACGGAGACCACGAGGGCGTCGGCCATCTGCTGGTTGGTGCGTCCCTCCAACACGAGCCCCAGCACCTCGCGCTCCCGGGTCGTGAGACCGTGGGCCGAGGCAAAGCGCGGCATGAGCTNGTCCACGTGGCTGGAGAAGGTGTCGCCGGAGGCCGGGGGCACGGCGGCGGTCGCAGGCGCCGCCGCGGCGACCGTCTCGGCCACCGGTGCGGCGGTCGCAGGTGCCGTGGGCACCGCCGGTGCGGGGGGTGGGAGGTGCCGCGGGCGTGGCCGTCAGGCGGAACGAGATCTCCCTCCAGGCGATGCGGTCCAGGGCCGCGGCCAGCACCACCATGAGCACGTTCTCGCAGAAGTTGCGCTCGGAGAGGTAGAGGGGCAGCCCCCCCGACTTGGCGGGCTCCATGACGAGGATGACGAGGGAGTCCTCGGCCACGGTGAGCGCAACACCCACCATGAAGATCAGGAGCAGCCGGCGGTGCCGGCCCATCCAGGCGCGCTGCTCGTCGGTGGGGGCCGCCCGCCAGNCCCGCCAGGCAAAGAGGCCCATGGCGGCGCAGAANACCTGACGGCAGGTGTAGAAGAGGAACTGACGCAGGGCACCGTAGGGAAGGAGCGCCAGNCAGGCCACCTGTGCCGCCGCGAACAGCGTCACGGGCCAGAGCAGGCGCTTCCTGGAGTAGGCGTCCACGGCCGTGAGCACCCAGGCCCAGAGCGAGCCCCAGAGCATGCAGGCGNTNGCCNCNCGGGNCACCGGGTAGGTCACGGCGTAGTAGGCCTCGGTGGGGAAGACCACGTTCTGGTGCAGGTGCTCGTCGAGGAATATGACGCCGAGCTCCACGAAGTAGGCCGAGAAGAACCAGCCCGCGGCCACGAAGGCGCGGCTCCGCTTGACGCTCCACGCCATGGCTTGCAGGACCGTGGAGACGAGGCACACCGCGAGCACGGCCAAGGTGTAGGCAAAGAAAAAACCGTCCACAGGCGCCCCCTTCCCGCTGCGGGTTCGGTTTCGAGTCTAACGCATGGTCAACCGTCGGTCTGTGCGGCTGAACAGGACCTAAACCTAGGTCGGCGAGCGGCGTGCCCGGGGTTTATCTTGGGTTGATTTCCGCCAACGGCCTCTAAACCCCAAATAACCTCGACGGATTCGCATATCAGACCGCATAGTCGGGCCATGGATAGATGGCGGGCGCCAAGGACCCGCCCTACTTCTAGCAGAGAAGGAGCACGCCATGGCCGCAGGGTTCCCCAAGGACTACATCGACTCCAACGAGCTCACCAAGGAGCAGATCCTCAAGATCGTGGACCTCTCCATCGCCCTCAAGAAGTGCATCAAGAACGGCTACTACCCCCACCTGCTCCAGGACAAGACCCTGGGCATGATCTTCCAGCAGGTGTCCACCCGCACCNGCATCTCCTTCGAGACGNCNATGACCGACCTCGGCGGCCACGCCCAGTTCTACGGCCCCGGCACCATCCAGCTCGGCGNCCACGAGTCGGTGGAGGACNCGGCCCGGGTCATGGGCCCCCTCGTGGACATCCTCATGGCCCGCGTCAATCGTCATAAGGATGTAGTGAGCTTGGCGAAGTACTCCGCGGCCCCCGTCATCAACGGCATGAGCGAGTTCAACCATCCCACCCAGGAGCTCGGCGACCTCATGACCATGATCGAGAACCTGCCCGCCGGTAAGAAGATCGAGGACTGTAAGTTTGCCTTCNTCGGCGACGCCACCCAGACCTGCGTATCGCTCATGTTCATCTGCTCGAAGATGGGCATGGACTTCGTGCAGTTCGGGCCGAAGGGGCATCAAATTCCCGACGGCGCCCTGCATGTAGGCACCGATGAGGAGCGCGCTGCCTTTGGCAAGCAGCTCATGGCTATCGGCGAGGAGAACTGCAAGGTCTCCGGCGGCGCCATCACCGTTTCCGACGANCCCGAGTGCATCAAGGGCGCGGACTTCGTCTACACCGACGTCTGGTACGGCCTCTACGACGAGCAGGTGGACGGCGCCTCCTACATGGACGTCTTCTATCCTACTTACCAGGTGACCATGGACATGATGAACCTGGCCGGCCCCGACTCCAAGTTCATGCACTGCCTGCCCGCCACTCGCGGCGAGGAGGTCACCGACGAGGTCATGGACGACCCCGAGCGCTCCCTCTGCTGGGTCGAGGCCGAGAACCGCAAGCACTCCATCCGCGGCCTGCTCGTCACCTTCTGCCCCTGGAACGTCGTGACCGACGAGGTCGACGCCGCCAAGCAGCAGCTCGTCGGCGCCCTCGAGGCCATGGACCTTCCCGCCTCCTCCGTCGAGTAGGCCCATCCCCGGGGCCCGGCCGCCCTGCCTCCGCGGCCGGGCCCCTTCCTTCCTCAAGAGAAAGGAGGAGCGCCGTGGCCGGCAAGAAGTTCTCGTTCCTCGACGTGATCCTCTCCGTGATCTGCGTCGTCTTCGTGGCCGAGGCCGCCGCCCCCGCGGCCGCCATCGGCAATGCCCAGTTCTTCTGGTGGATCTTCCTGATCGTCACGTTCCTTTTGCCCTACGGCATGGTGGTGGCTGAGCTCGGCACCACCTACGACTCCGACGGCGGCCTCTACGACTGGGTCCGAGACGCCCTGGGAGACAGGTGGGGCTCTCGCGTCGCCTGGTACTACTGGATCAACTTCCCCCTGTGGATCGCCTCGTGCGCCACGCTCTTCCCCGACATCATCGGATTCGTGACCGGCATGGAGTTCACGGTGCTCGGCAAGCTGGCCATCGAGCTGGCCTTCGTGTGGATCGTCGTGCTCATGGCCACGTCCAATGTCTCCGACTCCGCGTGGGTGCTCAACGGCGGCGCCATCCTCAAGGTGGCCATCGCCGTGGTGGTGGGGTGCCTGGGTATCTGGTACGCCACGGCCAACGGCTTCGCCAACGACATGAGCCCGGCCACGTTCCTGCCCGACCTCACCAACGTGAGCGCCCTGACGTTCCNGTCCATCATNCNGTTCAACTTCATGGGTTTCGAGGTGGTCACCACCTTCGCCGACTCCATGAAGAACCCGGAGAAGGACATCCCCAAGGCCATCATCCTCGGCGGTCTCGCCATCGGTGCCATCTACCTGTTCTGCGGCTTCGGCATCGGCGCCGCCATCCCCACCGCCGATATCGACCCCGACTTCGGCATGATCCTCGCCGTCCAGACCATGGTGGGCGACTCCCCGCTCTTCGCCGTCATCTGCATCGTGTTCCTGGTGACGCTCTTCGCCAACATGGCCAGCTGGTCGTTCGGTGTGAACTTCGTGGCCGACTACGCCGCCAAGCACGGCAACATGCCCAAGGTGTTCGGCATCGAGTCCAAGAAGACCGAGATGCCCAACGGCGCCAACGTGGTCAACGGCGTCGTGGCGAGCCTCGCCCTCATGCTGCAGCTCATCCCTGTCGACTTCATCTCCGACCAGATCTTCTGGATGCTCTTCTCGATGAACGTCGTCTTCCTGCTCATCAGCTACATCCCGATGTTCCCGGCCTTCCTCAAGCTCCGCTCCGTTGACCCCGACCGCCCGCGCGTCTTCACCTTCCCGTTCAAGGGCGCGGCCATGAAGGTGGCCCTCGCGGTGCCCGCCATCGAGCTGGTGCTGTCCATCGTCGCCACCATCGTCCCGCTCAACGGTTCGGCCGACGAGCTCTCCAAGGTCCCGATGCTCGTGGGCGTGCTCATCTTCGTGGCCCTGGGCGAGGTCGTGCGCATCGTCTCCGCCCGCGGCCGCGCCGAGGAGTTCGCAGGCCTCACCCCCGAGCTCGCCGCGGAGCGCCTGGCCGACGAGGCCGAGCACGGCGAGGACCACCAGTAACCCCGTCGACCCCGACGGTTCCCGACCCGCCTGACCCACCGAAAGGAGCCCCACCATGAAGGTCATCCCCGAGTCCGTCTCCAATCCCGCCGCCGACGGCTTCCACATGCCCGCCGAGTTCGAGCCCCAGGACCGTGTCTGGATGCTCTGGCCCCGCCGCACCGACACCTGGAGCTTCGGCGCCAAGCCGGCCCAGGCCCAGTACGCCCAGATCGCCCGCACCATCGCCCGCTTCACCCCGGTCTACGTCTGCGTGAACGAGCCCGACTTCAAGAACGCCCAGGCCGTGTTCGACGGCGTTGACAACGTCCAGGTCGTCGAGCTCACCTCCGATGACGCCTGGATCCGCGACACCGGCGCCACCTTCGTGGTCAACGGCGCCGGCGAGCTGCGCGCCGTTGACTGGCACTTCAACGCCTACGGCGGCCTCTACGACGGCCTCTACTTCCCGTGGGACAAGGACGACGAGATCGCGTCCAAGATGGCGGGCATCGTGGGGTGCGACCGCTACCGTCCCGAGGAGTTCATCCTCGAGGGCGGCTCCATCCACGTGGACGGCGAGGGCACCTGCCTCACCACCGACATGTGCCTGCTCTCCCCGGGCCGTTCCGCCTCCGTCAACGGCCTCGAGCCCTGGAGCGAGGAGCTGCGCGCGTGGTGCGAGGAGAAGCTCCGCGCGTACCTGGGCGTCGAGAAGGTCATCTGGGTCAAGGACGGCATCGACCCCGAGGAGACCAACGGCCACATCGACGACGTGGCCTGCTTCGTGCGCCCCGGCGAGGTCGTGGTTATCGACACCGACGACGAGGACTACCCCTTCTACAAGGAGGCCAAGGCCGCCCAGGCCATCCTCGCCGCCACCACCGACGCCCGCGGCCGCACCCTCAAGGTGCACACCCTCTGCCTGCCCAAGAAGCCTCTGTACATGACCCAGGAGGCCTGCGACACCATCGACGTCGACGAGAACGCCGAGCCCCGTGTGGCCGACGAGCCGCTCATCGCCAGCTACCTCAACTACCTCGTGACCAACAAGGGCGTCATCGTGCCCCAGTACGGCGACGAGAACGACGCCCTGGCCATCGAGCAGCTCAAGGCCATCTACCCCGANCGCGAGGTCGTGGGCTGCCAGAGCTGGGAGGTCGTCTACGGCGGCGGCAACATCCACTGCATCACCCAGCAGCAGCCGAGCGTCGCCTAGCGGCGGTCCTGCCGAGAGGCTCATCTGACAAGGGACCCGCGTCTACCCGTCGGCGCGGGTCCCCCATACCTTGGGAGGAGGNCGCCATGCCGGCCAAGAGGTTCTCGTTGGTAGACGTGGTGTNGTCCGTGATCTGCGTGGTGTTCNCCATAGAGGCGGTGGCGCCGGCGTCGGCCATGGGCAACGTGCAGTTCTTCTGGTGGGGCGTGCTCATCGTCACGTTCCTTTTGCCCTACGGCATGGTGGTGGCCGAGCTCGGCAGCACCTTCGACTCCGAGGGCGGCCTCTACGACTGGGTGCGCTCGGGGCTGGGCGACGCCTGGGGGTCGCGGTGCNCCTGGTACTACTGGGTGAACTTCCCCCTCTGGATCGCGAGCGTGGCCTGCATCTTCCCGAGCGTGCTCGCGGGCGTCTGGGGCGTCGCGCTGCCGCTCTGGGCGCGCATAGGCGCGGAGCTCGTCTTTGTCTGGGGCGTCACGTGGGCCGCATGCTCGCCCGTGAGCGACGCCGACTGGATCCTCAACGGCGGCGCGGTCATCAAGGTGTTCATCACGCTCGTCGTGGGCGGCGTGGGTGTGTGGTTCGCGGCGGAGAACGGGTTCGCCAACCCCATGGGGCCCGAGACCTTCCTGCCCNACCTCGCCAACCCCGACTCGCTCACGTACCTCTCCATCATCCCGTTCAACTTCATGGGCTTCGAGGTNGTGGCCACCTTCGCCGGGTCCATGGACAACCCCCGCCGTGACATCCCCGTGGCCATCGTGGTGGGCGGCGTCACCATCGCGGCCGTCTACATCCTGTGCGGTGTGGGCATCGGCGCGGCCGTGCCCGCCGAGGCGCTCAACCTCGACTCCGGCATCGTGGATGCCGTGACCGCCATGGTGGGCGGGTCGTCGCCCCTCGTGTGGGTGGTGGGCGCCGCGTTCCTCGTCACGCTCTTCGCCAACATGGTGAGCTGGTCGTTCGGCATCAACTCCGTTGCCTGCCGCGCCGCCGAGGACGGCAACATGCCCCGGCCCTTCGCCCGGAGGTCGGCCGCCACCTCCATGCCCGACGGCAGCGCCCTCATGACGGGCGTCGTGGCGAGCCTGGAGCTCCTGCTCCAGGTGCCCCTCGGCGAGGACTCCGAGGTCTTCTGGGTGTTCTTCTCCATGAACGTCGTGTTCCTGCTTCTGAGCTACCTGCCCATGTTCCCGGCCTTCGCCCGGCTGCGGCGCACCGACCCCACCGAGCGCGTGTTCCGCGCGCCGTTTGGCGGCCGCGCCCTCGCCGCGGTGCTGGCGGCCCCCATGGTCGAGATCGTGCTCGCCGTGGCGGCCACGGTGGTGCCGCTCGGGCCCGGGCCCGACGAGGCGGCCAAGTTCCCGCTGCTCGCCGGTACGGTCGTATTGCCCGCGGCCGGAGAGGCTGTGCGGCTGGCATGTCGCCGGGGCGGGTCCCGGGGGCGTGCCGCCGGCGCGGGGACGCCGGCGCCGGGCGCCTGAGCCCGGCACCCGCCATAACCGTCGGTTTTCCGGCCATTGCCTACAATGGGGGTGGCGTGTCGGCGGGGGAGAGAGGAGTGGCGGCGTGGACGAGCGGCTCAAGGCCTTCACGGCCTACGTCATGGCCCACCCCGGCGCCACCGTCGACGAGGTGGCCGAGCGGTTCTCCGTGAGCGACCGCACGGTGCGCGACTACCGCAAGCGCGCCAACTACGACCTCGCCGGTGCCGCCGAGGTCGTGCTGTCCCGCGGCCACCTGCGCGTCGAGGTCGTCGACGGCGCCCGGCTGCGCGCCCTCATCGCGGACGGCCCTGTCGACGCCGCCCAGGCCGTGGAGGAGGAGGGGCACGACCTCCCCCTCGAGCTTTCCGGAAGGGCCTGGGAGGTGGCGGGCTCCATGGTGGAGGCCGCCGAGGAGGCCTTCTCCCACGGGTTCTCCGACGACCTCGAGCTGCGCATGAACCTCGCCCGCCACGTGGAGCCCCTGGGCGAGCGCCTACGGTCCGGCGAGACGGTGGAGAACCCGCTGCTGGGAGACGTCAAGAGCCGCTACCCGCTGGCCTTCGCCATGGCGGCCTCGACCTCCGGCGTGCTCGAGGGGGCCTACGGCTCCAAGCCCTCCGACGACGAGCTGGGCTACATCGCCCTCGCCTTCGCCCTGGCCCTCGAGCGGGGTCGCNAGCGCGTGCCCCGCAAGAACATCGTGGTAGTGTGTGCCACGGGCCACACAAGCGCCCGCATGCTCGAGCACCGCATCCGTAGCGAGTTCGGCCCCCAGCTGGGCCGCGTGGAGCTCTGCGACCGCGACGACCTGCTGTTCCGCGACCTCTCCCACGTGGACTACGTCTTCACCACCGTGCCCGTTGACGCCCAGCTGCCGGTGCCCACGGTGACCATCAGCTACTTCTTCAACGACTCCGAGGCCGACCGCGTGCGCGGCCTGCTCTCCGACGAGGGTGACGTGGACCTCCTGCCGTTCTTCCCCGAGGGGCTGTTCTTCGGGCACTTGTCCGCGGGCACCAAGGCCGAGGCGCTCCACGCCCTCTGCGAGGCGGCCCGGGCGGCCNGTTACGTCGATGCCGGGTTCGAGGGTGCCGTGTGGGACCGCGNGGAGGCNNCGTCCACGGCCTTCGGCGGGGGCGTCGCCCTCCCGCACCCCATGGGGCGCATGTGTCCCCGCACGTTCGTGGCCGTGGGCCTGCTCGACGAGCCCGTGCTCTGGGACGAGTCGGGCGAGCGGGCCGAGGCCGTGTTCCTGTTCGGGTTCGGCGAGGGCGACGGCGAGCGTTTCGAGGGGCTGTTCGGCCGTCTCTCCGCCTTCCTCACGGACCACGACGCCGTGGCCGCCCTCCTCGGTGAGCGTGTGTTCGACGCCCTCGCCCGCGGGCTCTCGACGCCCCGGNGGCAGCTTCCCTAGGGGCGCCCGTCGCTGGGAATTTGATATATCTTTTACCGTCCACGGCCCCATGGGGGACTGGCGGCGCCGTGGAATCGGTTGCACCCCACTCCTCCACATCGGGTCGGGAGNTGTTCCAACAGCGNAAANGCATCGACCACGGCGAGACGGTCATACAGGGNGCCGAATCTCTCATATTTCTGTTGAGATTGAGCGATAATCAAGGGCAACGGTGCGTCGGCACCCGAGCAGCCTCTGTCGTCCCAGCCACGGGACCACGGGGTCGGGGCCGGTGCCTCCGGGCTTCCGGCACTAAGGGATCTCCCGGGGAAAGCCCCGGTACAGGGCCGCCTTGACGGGGCGGCCCGCAACGCTTCAGAAGGAGAGGGTATGGCAAGGAAGTTCAAGTCAATGGACGGCAACGAGGCCGCAGCCTGGGTCTCGTATGCCTACACCGAGGTGGCGAGCATCTACCCGATCACGCCGTCGAGCCCCATGGCCGACCACGTCGACCAATGGGCCGCCCAGGGCCTGAAGAACATCTTCGGCACCCCGGTGAAGATCCAGGAGATGGAGTCGGAGGCCGGCGCCGCGGGCGCCGTCCACGGCTCCCTCGGCGCCGGTGCGCTCACCACGAGCTACACCGCCTCCCAGGGCCTGCTCCTGATGATTCCCAACATGTACAAGATGGCCGGCGAGGGCCTGCCCAACGTGCTCCACGTGAGCGCGCGCACCGTCGCCACCCAGGCGCTCAACATCTTCGGTGACCACTCCGACGTCATGGCCTGCCGCCAGACCGGCTACGCCATGCTCGCCGAGGGCAACGTCCAGGAGGTCATGGACCTCTCGCCGGTGGCCCACCTGGCCGCCATCGAGGGCGGCGTGCCGTTCCTGAACTNCTTCGACGGCTTCCGTACCTCCCACGAGATCCAGAAGGTCGCCGTGTGGGACTTCGAGGACCTCAAGGACATGGTCGACATGGACGCCGTCCAGGCCTTCCGCGACCACGCCCGCAACCCCGAGCACCCCACCGCCCGCGGCTCCCATGAGAACGGCGACATCTTCTTCCAGCACCGCGAGGCCTGCAACGGCGCCTACAACGCGCTGCCGCAGATCGTCCAGGGCTACATGGACAAGATCAACGAGAAGCTCGGCACCAGCTACCACCTGTTCGACTACTACGGCGCCCCCGACGCCGACCGCGTGGTCGTCTGCATGGGCTCCTTCTGCGACACCCTCGAGGAGGTCATCGACTACCTCAACGCCCACGGCGAGAAGGTCGGCCTCGTCAAGGTCCGCCTGTACCGCCCGTGGTCCGTGGAGGACTTCGCCGCCGCGCTTCCCGACACGGTGAAGTCCATCGCCGTGCTCGACCGTACCAAGGAGCCCGGCTCCATCGGCGAGCCCCTCTACCAGGACGTGATCACCTCCCTGGCCGAGGCCGGCATCGAGGGCCTCACCGTCATCGGTGGCCGCTACGGCCTCGGTTCCAAGGACGAGCCCCCCGCGGCGGCCTTCTCGGTCTACGAGGAGCTCAAGAAGGACGAGCCCAAGCGCGAGTTCACCATCGGCATCGTGGACGACGTCACCAACCTGTCGCTCCCCATGGACCCCAACGCCCCCGGCACCGCGGCCCCCGGCACCATCGAGTGCAAGTTCTGGGGCCTCGGCGGCGACGGCACCGTGGGCGCCAACAAGAACTCGATCAAGATCATCGGCGACCACACCGACAAGTACGTCCAGGCGTATTTCCAGTACGACTCCAAGAAGACCGGCGGCGTGACCGTGAGCCACCTGCGCTTCGGCGACTCTCCCATCCGCTCGCCCTACTATGTGACCAAGGCCGACTTCGTGGCCTGCCACAACCCCAGCTACATCATCAAGGGCTTCAAGATGGTGCGCGACGTCAAGCCGGGCGGCACCTTCCTGGTCAACTGTCAGTGGTCCGACGAGGAGTTCGCCGAGCACCTGCCGGCCGAGGCCAAGCGCTACATCGCCAAGAACAACGTCAACGTGTACCTCATCGACGCCATCGACCTCGCCGAGCAGGTGGGCATGGGCAAGCGCACCAACACCGTGCTCCAGTCCGCCTTCTTCGCGCTGGCCGACATCNTGCCCGCCGAGGAGGCNCNNCAGTACATGAAGGACNCCGCCACCAAGTCTTACTCCAAGAAGGGCGACGCCGTGGTCGCGGCCAACCACAAGGCCATCGACGCCGGCGCCACCGCGTTCCGCAAGTTCGAGGTTCCCGCCGACTGGGCGGATGNCACCGACGTCCCGGAGGAGGACGACCTCAAGGGTCGCGAGGCCATCGTCAAGCAGGTGCGCGAACTCCTCGGCCCCATCAACCGCATGGACGGCGACAGCCTGCCCGTGAGCGCCTTCATGGGCCACGTGGACGGCGCCTTCGAGCTCGGNGCTTCTGCCTACGAGAAGCGCGGCACCGCCGTCATGGTCCCGCGCTGGAACCCCGAGCTCTGCATCCAGTGCAACAACTGCGCCTACGTGTGCCCCCACGCTGCCATCCGTCCCATCGTCATGGACCCCGAGGAGGCCGCCAACGCACCCGAGGCCATGAAGACCCTCGATCTCAAGGTCCCCAAGGGCACCGGCTACACCTTCACCGTGGCTGTGTCCCCGCTGGACTGCATGGGCTGCTACAACTGCCTCTCCGCCTGCCCCAAGTCCACCCAGCAGGACGGCGGCGCCCTCACCATGGTGCCGCAGGCCGAGGAGGCCGCGCAGGTGCCCGTGTGGGACTACGCGGTCAACGAGGTCTCCGAGAAGCGTGAGCTCTTCAGCGACAAGAACACCCGCGGCAGCCAGTTCTCCATGCCCATGCTCGAGTTCTCCGGCTCCTGCGCCGGCTGCGCCGAGACCGGCTACGCCCGCCTGGTGACCCAGCTCTTCGGCGACCGCATGTTCATCTCCAACGCCACCGGCTGCTCCTCCATCTGGGGCAACCCCGCGGCCACCTCGCCGTTCACCTGCAACGCCGCCGGTCACGGCCCCGCGTGGAACAACTCCCTGTTCGAGGACAACGCCGAGCACGGCATGGGTCTGCTCATCGGCTACGAGGCCGAGCAGAACCGCCTCGTCGCCCAGACCGAGAGGCNCCTCGAGGTCGAGNACCTGCCCGAGGGTCTCAAGGACGCCGCCACCGCGTGGCTCGAGAACCGCGACACCACCGGCGTCTCCCAGCAGGTTTCCGCCGACTACGCGGCCGCGCTCGTCAAGAGCGACAATCCCATCGCCGAGGACGTCGCCGCCAACAAGTGCTACCTGTCCAAGAAGTCCTTCTGGATCTTCGGCNGCGACGGCTGGGCCTACGACATCGGCTTCGGCGGCCTCGACCACGTGCTGGCCTCCGGCAAGAACGTGAACGTCTTCGTCTTCGACACCGAGGTCTACTCCAACACCGGCGGCCAGGCCTCCAAGGCCTCCAACCTCGGCCAGGTGGCGCAGTTCGCCGCCGANGGCAAGGGCATCAAGAAGAAGCCGCTCGCCGAGATGATGATGAGCTACGGCTACGTCTACGTGGCCCAGGTGGCCATGGGTGCCAACCCCTCCCAGCTGCTCAAGGCCCTTGCCGAGNCCGAGGCCTACGACGGCCCGTCCCTCATCATCGGCTACAGCCCCTGCGAGATGCACTCCATCAAGAAGGGCGGCATGCTCCACTGTCAGGAGGAGCAGAAGCGCGCCGTGGACTGCGGCTACTGGAACCTCTTCCGCTTCAACCCCGCCGCCCCCGCCGGCAAGCGGTTCACCCTCGACTCCAAGGCGCCCAAGGGCGGCTACCAGGAGTTCCTGGAGAACGAGAACCGCTACGCCTCGCTGCGTCGCTTCTTCCCTGACCGCGCCTCCGAGCTCTTTGCCGAGAACGAGCAGGCCGCCATGGACCGCTACGACCACCTGGTCAAGCTCAAGGACATGTACGACGAGGAGGGCAAGGCCGAGTAGGCCTGTCCCCACACCCCAAGGTCTTTGAGAAAGGGGCCGCACCCGAGGAGGTGCGGCCCCTTTTCTGTGGGTCGGCGACGGTGAGGACGGCCCGTGCTGGCGGCCATGGGCCGCGGGCGGTGCGGGAGGCTAGCCCTCGAGCTCCACCTGGCTCTGGGGGACGAAGCCCTTGTCGGCGGGCTCGTCGGGGTCGGTGGCCAGGGACACGCCGACCCCCTCGACCTCCTCCGCCACGGACTGGGCGTCTTCCACGATCGTCGGGTCGGCCGCGTTGGCCTCCATCTCGGCAGCCTTCTTCTCCAGGTCCATGGTTCCTCCTCTGTCGGGGCGCCGCGGCGCCGTGTCTCCGTGGGGAGGTACATACCCGGCCGGGGGCGGGGGAGCGGTCGCGCGGGACGTCGCCACGGCAACGGCATGGAGCCTTAGACGTTGCGGAACCCACGGCCCACGATGTCGGAGGTGCTCACGATGGTCATGAAGGTGCCTGGTTGGGTGAGGTGAAGGTGGTTGCGCAGCCTCACNGCCTCGGAGCGCGTGAGCACGCAGGTGACCTCGGTGAGGGCCATGCCGGAGAAGCCTCCGCGGGCGTCGCACATGGTGGAGGTGCGGTGCAGCTCGTCCACCAGGACCGCNTCGATCTCCTCGGGGTGCTGCGTGACCACGGTGCACACCTTGGACNGGTTGAANNCCTCGNTGGCGTCGTCCACGATCATGGTCTTGGCGAGCAGGCCCAGGATGCAGAGCATGCCCGTCTCGGCGCCGTAGAGGCCCACGGAGAACGCGACGATNAGGCCGTCCACCACGTGGAGNGCGCGGCCGATCTGGAGGCTGGTGTGGGCCTTGAGGATCATCGCCAGGATGTCGGTGCCGCCGGTGGATGCGCCTACGTTGAACACGAGGGCGCTACCGGCGGCGGGCAGCATTACGGCGAAGCAGAGCTCGAGGAGCTTGTTGGAGGTGAGCGGGTCCACGACCGGCCAGNCCCACTCGAAGAGCGAGACGTAGAACGACAGCGCGAACGACGCGAAGATGGTCCAGCCCATGGTGCGCACGTCGAGGAACACGAGGCCGGCCACCACGAGGGCCACGTTGAGGATCCACATGAACGCGCCCACGNCNAGGGTGGGGAAGANNGTNGACAGGATNANGNCCACGNCCGAGGTGCCCCCGAGGGCGAAGTGGTTGGGGGCCTTNAAGATCACGATGCCCAGGGCCGTGAGGATGAGNCCCAGGTTCACGAAGCCGGCCGTGCGGGAGAGGCTGGGCCTCTCCCGGCGCGACTGGGCGCGCCGCCCCTCGTCGAGCACGGCGGGGGCGGCGCTTCTCATGGGCGGTACATAGGCCTTGGGTCTCTGGTCGGGTGTCACCGGGTCCGCCCTTCAAGCGGGTGTGCTGCCGGCTTGAAGGATGGGTCGGACGACCGGTCTTGTCAAACGGTCGCCCTAGGCGAGGCCCTGCTCGGCGAGCTCTGCCATGATGGCCACGCCGGCGGAGGTGCCGATGCGCTCGGCCCCGAGCTCCACCATTTTGAGGAAGGTCTCCGCGTCGCGGATGCCGCCGGCGGCCTTGACCTTCACGGCGGGGTCCACGTTCTCGCGCATGAGGGCCACATCCTCGAAGGTGGCGCCGCCGGTGCCGAAGCCCGTGCTGGTCTTGATGAAGTCGGGGCGCACCTCGGAGGCAATCTCGCATAGGCGGATCTTCTCGTCGTCGGTGAGGTAGCAGTTCTCAAAGATGACCTTGACGATGACGCCCCTCTCGCGGCAGGCGCCCACAATCTCGGTCATCTCGCGCTTCACGAGGTCCCACTGGCCGTTCTTGACGGCGGTGAGGTTGACCACGTAGTCGATCTAGTCCGCACNGTTGGCGATGGCGTCGCGGGTCTCAAAGACCTTGACAGCGATGGTGGTCTGTCCCAAGGGAAAGCCGATGGCGGCGCCGGTATGCACCCCGGTGCCGGCTAGCAGCGCGGAGCAGAGCGCCGACTGCACGGAGTTGACGGCCACCATGGCAAACCCGTGGTCGCGGGCCTCTTGGCAGAGGGTCTCCATATCTTGATCGCAGGCGTCGGCACGGAGGTTGGTGTGGTCGATCATGGCGTCGTAGCGGCTCATAGCTCCCCTTTGGTCTGTGGTCTGCCTTTACTAGACATATTACAGAATAAGTAAGTGACATCAAGGGGATTCTGGGGTAGANTTGCCTGAGAAGATTANCCTATGACATGNAAGTGCAGNTTTNCTCGTNAGTCAGACTCCGCGATACCAAGAGATTCGAGACGACCTGCTCGCCCGTATGTGNGACGGCACGNACCCGCCGGGCTCCCTTCTCCCCGCAGAGCCGGAGCTGGCCGAGGCCTACGGCNTGAGCCGACCCACCTTGCGACAGGCCATCCAGCTTCTGGCCGATGCCGGCTACGTGGAAAAGCGCCGTCGGCGCGGCACGGTGGTGCGGCGGCGCAAAGTGGAGCAGCGCTTCATGGACGCCTTGATGAGCTACGGGGCCGACGTGGAGGCGCAGGGGGCCATTCCTGCCACGCGGGTGCTGCAAGCCCGCATCCAAGGGGCCTCCCCGGAGGTGGCCGAGGCCTTGGGCATTGGGGAGGGGGACCCCGTGGCGTCGCTCATGCGCCTGCGCTATCTGGACGAGGAGCCGGCGGTGCTGCTGCGCACCTGGGTGCCAACGNCGGTATTCCCCGGGCTTCTCGGCCACGACTTTGAGCGCGAGGGGCTCTACGACGTCTTTGCCGAGAGCGGGCTGCCGGTGGAGACTGTGCGCCGCGTGCTCGAGGCGGCGCTGCCGGACCCGGTGGAGGCAGAGCTTCTTGCCATAGACGAGGGGCAGCCGTGCTTTCTCTTCAAGAGCGTAGGGCGTGCCAAGACCGGTCAGGCCGTCGAGTACTCCGTGGCGCTCTATCGGGGAGACGTCAACACGTTCACCGTAACCCTTACCACCGAAGACTGAGGCCCGGCAGGCCGGGCTTTGGTCCAAGACAAGGAGACGCCCATGACCGCAGACGTGAACCGCCCTGTCCCGCNCGGCGTTNTGGTGCAGGAGCCCTGTCTCGTGCGCACCGTTTGGGGCGCCGCCCGCGTGGCCGCCGCCCGTGGAATCGAGGGCCCTGTGGGCACCAGCTGGGAGGTGAGCCGTCATCCCCATGGCGAGAGCCGCGTCGTCGTGGGGCCGTGGGCCGGCGTGGGGCTTGGGGCCGTGGTGGACGCCGACCCCGCAGGATGCCTGGGCGGCCACGCCATGGTGCGCGGAGCCTTTCTCGATGCCGCGGAGGCGCTTTCGGTGCAGGTGCACCCGCAGGAGGACTATGCGCGCACCCACGAGGGCGACCACGGCAAGACGGAGACTTGGTACGTGGTGGAGGCCNAGCCCGGCGCCACCATTGTGGCCGGCACGAGCGCCTCTTCTGTGGAGGAATTGAAGGCCGCCGTGGAAGACGGCAGCTTGGACGCGCTGCTCGTGCGCGTGCCCGTGTCCGCGGGCGATGTGGTGCACGTGCCTGCCGGAACGCTGCATGCCCTGGGCGCCGGCGTGCTCGCGGCCGAGCTGGGGTCCGACTCCGACGTCACGTACCGCTTCTTCGACTATGGGCGCACCGACGCCTCGGGCGCCCCTCGCGAGCTTCATGTGGAGCAGGGCCTCGCCGTGGTCGATCCCACGAGTCGCCCCCAGGTCGTAGGGTGCGGCACGGGGCTGGGGTCTGGCATGCGGGCGTCGGTGTCGGCCGACGGCTACGAGGCGCTTGTGCTCGACGTCTCCCGCGGCCTGACTTGGGANCCGCAAGNACGCCCNGCGNCGGTGATGGTGGTGGAGGGCTACGGCACCGCCTCGTGGAAAGGGGGCCCGGCCGAGCTGGCAACGTTTGAAAGCGCCTTCGTCCCGGCGGCGACGGNTCCCGTAAGCCTTACAGGTCCCATGCGCCTCTTCTGCGCGGTGGGAGCATAAGCCCTCCCCTCTCCGGACCTCTTCTCTGCGCCCGCAGGACGAGGGGGACCCGAGTCGCGACCGTTGACGCAAAGCNGGGCGCGAGATTCCGTCGTAAGCAGGTAGGTCTGCCTGACCCACAACGCATGTCCGCGGGCCCGCATCGAAGGGCGAATCTGAGAGCGGCCCCGTGCGTAGGCAGATGCACGGGGCCGCTCGAACTGGGCCCGACGATGCGGGCCCGCGGACCCCAGGTCGCGAAGGGCCTGCAGGCACTTATCGGTCGTTCATGTTGAAGCGGTCGCGCATGTTCACGCTCGTGGTGAAGAGCACCTTGCCGAGCACCTCGTCGGTGGCCTTCTGGATGAGGTCGCAGGTGGCCTGGTTGGCCTTCTCGAGCTCGGCCTGCACCGAGGCCTCGTCTGCGTCGCTGCCTAGGGCGTCCACGGCCTTGTCGGCGGCTGCCACCTGGGCGTGGCCCTGGCCCAGGGTGGCCTCCTGGTAGGCGGCCACGGTGTTCCAGTTGCTGCCGAACTGCGCGTCGGCCAGGGCGGCCAGCACGCGCATCTCCCAGTAGAAGGTCTCGGTGGTCACCCGCGGGGTCACGGCGAGGTAGTCCGGCACCGCGTTCACGTTGGTGAACATCGGGATGAAGGTGGAGTAGGTCATGTCGCCCATGGCCACCCACTGCACGGCGCGGTGGCTGGCGGCCACCGAGGGGCGAATCTGGATGAGAGAGGTCTCGTTGTTGCGGTTGATGCCGATGGGCCGGTAGAGCTTGCCCTGCTCCTTGGTGCCGAGGGTGCCGTAGGGGTCGTAGACGGTGTCCTGGTAGTGGCTCGAGAGCACGGTCTTGACGTCCTCCACGGTCACCTTGCGCTCGGGAATGCGGCACCAGGGCAGGTCGTCGCTGTCGGGGCGGTAGGCGGCGTCCGGGCCNTCGTNGGAGTCGGACGGGTTGAGGTAGCGCTGCATGTACCAGGCGCGCGGCGTGTTGTACACGTGGTCGGNNTAGTCGTGGCTGCCAAAGATCGGACGCGGGTCGATGACGCGGGGAAGGCCGCGCAGGCGCTCNTCTGAGGAGGCCCCTGCCATGCCCACGGCGGCAGCGGCGGCCCCGAGCACGGTCTTAGCCACAGACTCCTTGGGCATCCCCAGNTAGAGGTTGTTGTCCACAATAAAGTCGGCGAGGTCGGCGCTGCAGCGGTAGTCCTTGCCTGNGCCGAGGGCGTCCACGAGGTCTAGGCGGTCGATACCCAGCTGGTTGGGCTGGGTCNCGTAGGCGTCGTCGGGCACGCGGCGGGCGATCCAGTGGTGGCCGCCCACGGTCTCGAAGTACCAGACCTCGTCGGGGTCGCTCACGGCGATGCCGTTGGACTCGTAGGTGNCGTATCTCTCGTGCAGGGCCCCCAGGCGCTCCACACCCTGCCTGGCGCTCGTGATGTAGGGCAGGCAGATGGTGACGAGGTCCTCTTCGCCGATGCCGCCTGCCTGCTCGGGCGCATAGCCGGGCTGCCCTTCGGTGCCTGTGGCGGGGCGATAGGCCACCAGGGGGTCGGCCCCTAGCACCCGGGAGTTGGTGGTGATGGTCTCGGTGGCGCTCATGCCCACGTTGACGCTGTTGACGCCGGCCTCGGCCCACACACCCTCGACGGGGTCGACGTTGGGCATCGCCGTGTAGCGCATGGGGTTCTCCGGCAGGTTGATGGTGAGGTGCGAGATGACGCAGCGGTAGGTGCGCGGCTGGTCGGCCGGCTCCACCACCACCATCTTCTTGGCGCAGAACGAGCCGTCGCCGTCGTCCTCGTTGCGGGCGATCATGGTGGAGCCATCGTAGGTGGCTCCCTTTCCTACGAGCAGGGTGGTGCAGGCCATGGGGCCCTCCTCTCCTGGCGGCCGGGGCCGCCGACGGGTTTGGCGGGGTCTATACCCGCCGCGGGACGGGACGTCGGCAATGCATAGGCCGGTGACGGCGTGCTGCCCGAGCAGGACAAAAGCAAGGGACAGTAGCTCGTTGTATGCAATTGTCGGCGGTTTATATTCGCAGAGCAATGTTTTTAGAGGGGACCATTCGCGCATAAATAGGCGCCGTTCACGCAGAATTTCGGCGCGGGGTTGGGTCCTCTGATAGTATGCATAAAGGGATACAGACATCTTTCAGGTTGTGGATGAACCGAAAGTCGCCCGTATCCCATGAGGAACGGGCCCGACCTGGCCCGCGAGAGAAGGGGAGAGCCTATGAAGACCCGATGGTTCAAGAGGGCCATGACCGGCCTGGCCTTTGCGGCCGCCACCGTCATGGCCGNGCCCGTGAACGCGCTGGCATGCACCCAGGTGTGGATGCCCGACACGCTCACGGCCGAGGAGAACACTTGGTACGCCGGGCGTGCCGAGGACTCCTACACCCGCGCCGTCAAGATCTTCGGCGTCGAGCCGCGCCATGAGGCCGGCTTTGTCTACCAGTCCAACGAGAACGGTGGCGGCGCCGAGGGCGACAACTTCCAATGGAAGGCTCCCACCGACACCTACCGCTACACCTACGTGCGCGACCACGGCAACAACGGCTGGGAGGGTTTTGACAACGCCTACTCCGCCGCCGGCGTCAATGAGTGGGGCGTCTCCTGCTCGGCCACGCTGAGTATCTATCCCAGCACCGAGGTCAAGGCCGTCGACCCCAACGTCGACTCCGGCATCGGCGAGTACAACTACGTCTCCATCGCCCTGGGCCAGTCCAAGACCGCCCGCGAGGCCGTGGAGCTCCTCGGCAAGCTCGTGGACGAGCACGGCGCCTGCAGCTGCGACCAGATCATCATCTCCGACAACACCGAGAGCTGGCTGCTCGACGTGGTCTCCGGTCACCAGTGGGTGGCCTTCCAGCTGCCGGAGGACCAGGCCAGCGTCAACCCCAACATGGGCAGCCTCTGGTACAAGGTGGACCTCGACGACGAGGAGAAGTGCATCCACTCCGAGAACCTCGTGAAGACGGCCGAGGACGGCAGCTTCCTCAAGAAGTTCGACGACGACACCCCCGACATCGCCCGCTCCTACAGCCGCACCAACGAGGGCAACGGCCAGTTCTCCCGCTATGTCATCGGCCGCGCCTACTTCGACGCCCCGCTCTCTGAGGATGAGTACACCGTCGACGACCAGGGCCGCATCACCGGCGTCACCGACGGCTCCCTCTTCTTCACCCCGGGCCGCAGTGACTGGACCACCTTCGACATGATCCGCTCCCTGGCCGCCCGGGCCGACAACGTCACCGGCCTCAAGGATGGTGTCGCCACCACGGTCACCGGCGTGGGGCGCCAGGACTCCCTCGAGAGCCACATCTTTGAGATCAAGCGCAACACCGACCCCCAGGTGGGCACCGTGGAGTGGCTCGCCCTCAACCGCGACGAGTACTCCGTGGCCATCCCGTCCTTCGGCGCCCTTGTCACCGAGGTCAACTGGCGCTACGGCACCCAGGAGCTCAGCACCGTGCACCAGGGCGACCGCTACAACAACGACTCCGTGGCCACGGCCCGCGCCGCCGGCGAGTGGGACCAGTACCTGCCCTACGTGATGATGGACATCAACACCCTGGCCAACGCCAACCGTGCCGATCTGGCGCCTGTCATGCGCTCCTACCTTGACGTCCTCCAGAAGGCCCTCNTCGCCGACAACGACCTCGTGGAGGCCGAGCTCCTCAAGACCCAAGGCACCGAGGCCCGCGAGGCGCTTGCCACCCGTGCCGCCGACAAGGCCGCCGAGAAGACTNGGGAGCGNTGCTACAAGGTGCTGCAGGAGGCCCGCGAGTGGCTCAACACCGACCGCTCCAAGCCCTTTGCGCCCTCCGACTACGACGCCAAGAACGACGCCCTCGTGACGCCTCTGGGCTATGCCGAGCTCACTCTCGGCGAGGACCCCGTGGTGGAGCCTGTCTACGCTTGGAAGAAGGACGCCAAGGGCTGGCGGCTTGTGGACGAGGACGGCAACACCCTCTCCAACGAGTGGAAGGACGTTGACGGCAGCCGTTATCACTTTGACGAGGACGGCTACATGCACACCGGCTGGCAGTCCATCGACGGCAAGTGGTACCACTTTGGCAATGNCGGCGACGGCGCCATGAAGAGCGGCTGGCTCCTCGACGGCGGCCACTGGTACTGGCTGCGCGACGACGACAACGCCTACGGNCCCAAGGGCTCNATGGGATCCGGCTGGCTGCAGAAGGACGGTCAGTTGTACTGGCTGCGCAAGTCCGGCTCTGCCTACGGTCCTGAGGGCTCCATGGGATCCGGCTGGCTGCAGACCGGCGGCAAGTGGTACTGGCTGCGCAGGTCCGGCTCTGCCTACGGTCCTGAGGGCTCCATGGGCATCGGCTGGCTGCAGACCGGCGGTAAGTGGTACTACCTCNACCGCGACGGCTCCATGGCCGCCGACACGTGGGTCGGCCGCTACCATGTGGACGGCTCGGGCGCGTGGGACCGCACCCGGTAGGCCGGCCGGCACATCGCCTGCCCTGACGTAAGACGAAGCTGGGCTCTCCCGCCCCCTTACCTCACCTCGTCACCATCTGCGCCTGAAAGCGATTGAGGGTACCCTCAATCGCTTTCAGGCGAGAAGGAAGAGAGAGAGGGAGAG